>JAKDLE010000326.1 GCA_030453005.1 Pseudonocardia sp.
TCGACGTGGCCGACCGGTTGCCCACGCTCGGGTTGCCCGCCCGCGTGGTGTGGGGCGCCGCCGACCTGGGCGCCGGACTGGACCTGATCCCGGGCGGGCGGCACTTCACCCCCGAGGACCACCCGAACGCGGTCGCGGCCGCCGTGAACGACGTGCTGACCTCCGAGCCGGGCGGACCGTCGGCGACGGGTGCGAGGATGGCCGCCACCACCTCTGGGAGGACCGATGGATCTCGAGCGCGCAATGGCCTTCGTCCGGCCCGGCACCAAGGCCGTGCTGACCACGCTGCGGGCGGACGGTCGCCCGCAGCTGTCCAACGTCGTCTACGCCGTCGCCGACGACGGCAGCATCCGGGTCTCCGTCACCGAGCGGCGGGCGAAGACCGTCAACATGCGCCGCGACCCCCGGGTCTGTCTGCACGTCACCGACGAGTCGTTCTGGCAGTACGTGGTGCTCGACGGGGAGGCCCGGCTGGGTCCGGTGACCCGGGACGTGGGCGACCCGGGATCCGACATGCTGGTGGACTACTACCGCAGGGTCAACGGCGAGCACCCCGACTGGGACGACTACCGGCGCGCGATGGTCGAGGAGGGCCGCCTGGTCGCGGTCGTCACCCCGACCCGCGCCTACGGGCAGCTCCAGACCTGAGCGGAGCGGCGGCTCCCCCCGGCCTGGACCGACCCCAGCCCGACCCCGGCCGCCGGTAGCAGCAGGGCACCGCCGAGGTAGTAGCCGGCCTGAATGCCGATCGCGGCCGCGAGCAGCCCCCCGACGAGCGGGGACAGCAGACGTCCGAGCTGCCAGAACACGTCGAACGCGGCGAAGACCCGACCTCTGGCGTGTGCGGGGACGTGGGCCTGGAGCAGGGAGCTGAAGGTGACCGTGCCGCTGGAGGTGCCCATCCCGTCGACGGCGAGCGCGACCAGCGCGACCGGGAGTGCGGCGACCGTGGCCAGGACGAGGTCGACCAGGCCACGCACGACGTAGGGGCCGAACACGAACAGCGGCCGACGCGGGTCGCCGGCCAGCCGGGTCAGCAGGAACGGCCCGAGCACGGCGCCGACGCCGATCGCGCCGAGCCGCAGCCCGTAGCCGTCGGGGCCGGTGCGAGGTGGTCGCGGGTCAGCACGAGCAGGGCGCCGGTCGCGCCCGCGGACAGCGCGGCGAGCAGCTGCCCGGCCTCCGGCGCACGCAGCAGGGGCGTCGGCGAGGAGCAGCCGGATGCCCGCGGCGGCGTCGGCGAAGAACCCGCGGCGCTCGGTCCGGGCCGGTGCGGCGGGCAGCCGCAGCCCGGTCAGCAGTGCGGCGCTGAGCGCGAAGCTCGCGGCCCCGGCCCGGACCCTGGCTCGTCATGATCGCCAAGAGCGGTGCCAGGACGCCTGGTTTGTCGCTCTGGCACCACTTCCGGCGATCAAGACGCCCTACTGGGCTCGCGGGCGAGGTCTGACCGAATTCGCCCAGCGCCACCATCCGGCGGGTGTGCTCGGCGGGCCAGAAGATGTGGTTGTGGAAGAAGCTGTCCCCCGTAGTAGGCGGCCTGCTCGGCGATCTCCGGGCTGCGGATCGAGCCGTGCCAGACGAACGGCGGCACCCCGTCGAGCGGGCGTGGGCTGGAGGTGAAGCCCTGCAGCGGGCTGCGGAACCGGCCGTCGGCGTCGACGTCCTCCTCGCGCCACAGCCTGCGCAGCAGCGCGTAGTTCTCGACCGCCAGCGGGATGCCGTCGCGGATGTCATGGCCGAACCACGGGTAGGTGCTGCACTACTACTACTACTACTACTTCATGACCAGAACCTCCTCACGTGACGCGTGTCAGGACTGGCGGATGGTCGAGACCTCGAACTCGAGCGTGACCTTGTCGCTGACGAGGACGCCGCCGGTCTCGAGCGCGGCGTTCCAGGTCAGGCCGAAGTCCTTGCGGCTGATCGTGGTCGAGCCGTCGAACCCGACGCGGACGTTGCCGAACGGGTCGGTGGCCTGGCCCTCGACGGCGAACGGGACGGTGACCGTGCGGGTCGTGCCGCGGACGGTCAGCTCCCCGGTCAGGTCGAACGCGTCCTCGCCGGTCCAGGTGACCCCGGTCGAGCGGAACGTGATCTCCGGGAACTCGTCGAGCCCGAGGAAGTCGGCGCCGCGCAGGTGCGCGTCGCGGTCGGCGTTGCGGGTGTCGATGCTCGCCGCCTGGATCGTGACCTCGACGGTGGACCGCGCGGGGTCGTCGCCGTCGATGCGCGCGGTGCCTGCGAACTCGTTGAACGAGCCGCGGACCTTGGTCACCATCGCGTGCCGCGCCACGAAGCCGATCCGGGTGTGCGCGGGGTCGAGGGCGTAGTCGCCGGACAGGGTGTGGGCGTTCGTCGCGGTGGTCATCTCGGGTTCCTCCTGAATTGTTGTTGATGCGTCATCTACATCCTAGCCAACGTAGGTGATGCGTCAACTTCTTCCGCTAGGATTCGTGACGTGACCGACACCCGCTGGCTCGACCACCGCAGGCAGCGCGCGTGGCGCGGTTACGTCGCGATGCAGGCGCAGCTGCAGGCCCAGCTCAACCGGGAGCTCCAGGCGGACTCCGGGATGTCCCTCGCGGACTTCGACGTACTGGTGGCGCTGACGGACCGGGCCGACGTGCAGATGCGCGTGCGGGAGCTCGCCGAGGCCCTGCAGTGGGAGAAGAGCCGCCTCTCGCACCACCTGGCCCGCATGGAGCGCCGTGGCCTGGTCGAGCGGCGGGACTGCCCGGACGACGCCCGCGGCGCGTTCGTCATCCTGACCGCCGACGGCCGACGCGCGATCGAGCGCGCCGCGCCCGCCCACGTCGACGCCGTCCGGTCGCTGGTGTTCGACGGGCTCGACCCGGAACAGGTCGACACCCTGGCCTGCATCGCGGAGACCGTGCTGAGCCGCATCCGCAGCCGCCCCCGGCTGGGGCCGCAGGTGCACCGGGGTGGACACCGGACATGACGGTCGAGCTGCCACTGCTGCTGGCGTTGGATCTGATCGGCACGTTCGCGTTCGGGCTCAACGGCGCGCTGACCGCGGTGCGGACCACCCAGCTCGACATCGTCGGCGTGGTCACGCTCGCCGTGATCACCGCGATGGGCGGCGGCATCCTCCGCGACGTGCTGATCGGGGACGTGCCTCCGGCCACCTTCCGGGACTGGCGCTACCTCGCGCTGGCGGTCGGAGGCGGCCTGCTCGCGTTCGCGCTCAGCCATCGACTGGGCCGTCTGGAGCTGCCGATCAACGTGCTGGACGCGGTCGGCTTGAGCGCGTTCGCCGTGATCGGGGCAAGCAAGGCGATGGCGTTCGGGCTGGACGTCGGCCCGGCCGTCATCCTGGGCACCATCACCGGGGTGGGCGGCGGCACGATCCGCGACACCCTCGTCGGGCAGGTCCCGATGGTGCTCCGCAGCGAGCTGTACGCGATCCCGGCCCTGGTCGCCGCGGTGATCACGGTGGCGACGATCCAGGCGGGCCTGTACGGCCTGACCGCGGCGCTGGTGGCGGCCGGGGTCTGCTTCGGCCTGCGGATGGTCGGGGTGGTGTTCGGCCTCAACGCGCCGGGCCCGCCGGGTACGCGCCGGACGGACCCGCGCGAGGAGGGGTGACCGACCGGCCCGTGTTGCCGCCTGCGCGCTCCGAGCGACATCCTGACGGCTTGCGGTCCTGTTCTTGCCACCCGCGACCCGAAGGAGGACCGCCGAGATGGGTGTCCTGCTCCCCACCGCCGTCCGTCCCGTCGGGAACAGGTCCGCGTGACCGCCGGGCCGGCCACGGCGGAACGGGTCGCGGTCCCGGAGGCCCCCGACGGCGCCACGTGGGACGTGCTCGTCGTGGGTGGTGGCACCGCGGGTCTGGTCGGGGCGCGGACGGCCGCGTCGTTCGGGGCGTCGGTGCTGATGGTGGAGCACGACCGGCCCGGTGGTGACTGCCTGTGGACGGGCTGCGTGCCGAGCAAGGCGCTGCTCGCGGCGGCCTCGGCGGCGGCGGACGCCCGCGCGGCGGCCGCGCTGGGTGTGCACGTCGGCGGGGTCCGCGTGGCGTTCGACGAGGTGATGGGCCACGTGCGCGGCGCGATCGCGACGATCGAGCCGGTCGACTCCGCCGACGCGATGCGCGCGGCCGGGGTGGCCTACGCATCCGGGAGCGCGACCTTCACCGGGCCGGGATCGGCACGGGTCGACGGGACGCCGGTGCGGTTCCGCCAGGCGCTGATCGCCACGGGATCGGACCCGACGGTCCCGCCGATCCCCGGCCTCGCCGACGCCGACCCGCTCACCAGCGACTCCGTCTGGCACCTCATCGAGCGGCCCGACCGGCTCGTCGTACTGGGCGGCGGCACCGTCGGGTGCGAGCTGGGGCAGGCGTTCGCCCGGCTGGGCAGCACGGTGACGATCGTCGAGGCGCTCGACCGGGTGCTGGCGAACGAGGACGCCGACGCCGCCCGGCTGGTGACCGCGGCGCTGACGCGGGACGGGGTGACCGTGCTGACCGGGACCCCGGTCACGGCCGTCGAGGGGACCGACGTGGTGCTCGACGACGGGCGGCTGATCACCGCGGACCGGGTGCTCGTCGCCGTCGGTCGCCGCCCCGACACCCGCGGGCTCGGACTCGACGCGGCCCG
>JAKDLE010000327.1 GCA_030453005.1 Pseudonocardia sp.
TCCCGGCCCCCCCCCCCACAGCCCCCGGGTCTCCGCCCACCCCCACCCACACCCGAGGGGGCGGCCCCACACGCCTCGACGTGGGCGGGGCCCGCCCCGCGCGACGATGCGCCGTCGGTCAGGGCGCGGGGAGCCGGTGGGTGCCCGTCGGGTCGCTCACCGCGTCCGCGGTGCGCCGTCGTCCCCTGCGCGCGCCCTTGCCGGAGGCGGATTCCCCGGGCCCGGACTCCTCGCGCGCGGACACCGAGAGCGCGTACACGGCCTCCATGAGCGCGGGCCAGTCCTCGCGCAGTGCGTCGCGGCCCATGAACAGCCCCAGGTGCCCGCCCGTCGCGGTGCGGAACGTCACCTGCTCGGCCGGGGTGCCGACGACGTCGGCGGCGGCGAAGAGCTGCGCGGGCGGGGTGATGTGGTCGGTCGAACCGGCCAGCAGGAACAGCGGGCACGTGATGTTCGCGAGGTCGGCGCGCCTGCCGTCGACGACGAGGTCGCCGGAGATGAGCTCGTTGCCGTGGAACAGGTGCTCCACGAGCCACAGGTAGAACGCGCCCGGGATGTCCTGGGTGTGCTTGAACCAGTCCTCGAACACGCGGTAGCGCTCCACGTGCGCGTCGTCGGTGATGTTCTCCAGCAGCTGCAGCTGCCGGGAGATCTCCGACTGCGGCGCGATGGCGATGAAGTTCGTGAGCACGGCCGCACCGGGCATGTTGCCCCCGCCCATCGCCACCAGCGCGCGGTAGGGCGCCAGGCCCATCGCACCGGTCATCGCCCGGGTCGAGGAGGCGATCACCGACTCGCCCGCGTGGAAGTCGATCGGTGCGCCCGCGAGCGTGAGGGTGTGGACGCGGTCGGGGTGCAGCGCCGCGTAGACGGCCGCGAGCCACCCGCCCTGGCAGTCGCCGACGAGGTTCGCCCGCCCGCCCATCCGGCGGATGGAGCGGTCGATGACATCGAGGTAGTCGGTGATCGTGACGTGCCGGGTGGCCGTGGTGGCCGCGCGCCACTCCAGCGCGTGGAGACGGGTGAGGCCCGAGGCGGCGAGCACGGCGAGCTGGCTCTGTCGCGGCGAGAAGTCGATGACGTGTGAGGAGTGCCCGGCCTGCGGGGGCAGCACCAACGTGGGCACGACGTCGTCCGTCCGGTGCTCCGGGGCGGTGAAGTCGCGCAGGTGCGCATACGGGGTGCTCAAGGTGATCGTGTTGGCGCGGTGCCAGACCGGCTCGTGCCGGTCCAGCATGGCGCTCCACCACAGTGCGTTGCGCGCGGCCCACTCGACGGGGGTGACGGGTCGGGTGACGGCGTCGAGCCACAGCTGGCCCGCCGAGCGGGTGATCTCGACGGCGGTGCGGGTCGCGGCGGTCGCGTTGTACGTCGCGAGGTGCCGGAGGGCGTCGCGGATCGTGCTCGGTGCGGACGGGGTCGAGGTGGACGTTCTCACGGTGGTCGGTGCACTCATCGCGGGACTCCCGATGTTCGTCCACGGCCTCGTCACCGCGGTTACCCGACGGTAGGTCGCGCTCGGCATATCGAGCAAGCGGAAGCCCTACTTTCGAGTAGTGGTCGGGATGCCGATCGTCGCGTGAGCAGGGTGATACGTGAGCTGTGACCAGCGCTGATGCCTACCCGTGGGTAGCCCATCACAATCGGGTACCTACACGGGAAGAGGTGGCGTCACGAGCTCCGCCCCGACCGCGAACCGACCCCGACCGCGAATCGATAGGGAGGACCCACAGTGGCCCAGACGAGCGACCCGACCGCAACGGCGCGACGGACCGCGACGGAGGTGGCCACCGGCGTGCGCGACCTCCTCGATCCCGGGGCTCTGGCGGCCCGGGTCGACCCGGTCGCGTTCGGCGGGGCTCTGGGCGAGGCGGCCAAGGCCCTGATCACCCACCCGCTGCCCGTCGCCCGCAGCACCCTCGGTCTCGCGTCCGGGTCGAGTCGGGCCACCCTCGCGGCGCTGTTCCGCGGCCTCGGTGGCAGCAAGGCGGGCCCCGCGGCGCTGCCGGAGAAGGACCGCCGCTACGCCGACCCCGCCTGGGAGGGCAACGCCTACTACTATCTCCTGCGCCAGCAGCACGCCCTGGTCGCGGAGTACGTGCGGACCGTGTCGACCGGCGTCGAGCTCAGCCCGACCTCCCGCCGCAAGGTCGACTTCCTCGTGCAGCAGGCCGTCGAGGCGACGTCGCCGGTGAACTGGCCGTGGTCGAACCCGGCGATGCTGAAGAAGGCACTCGAGACCGGGGGGCAGAGCCTCGTGCGGGGGGCCCGCAACGCGCTGCGCGACGTGGTCACCAACGGCGGGATGCCGCGGCAGACCACCCCCGGTCAGTTCGAGGTGGGCAAGGACCTCGCCACCACGCCGGGCGTGGTGGTCCACCGCAACCGGCTGATGGAGCTCCTCCAGTTCTCCCCGCAGACCGACCAGGTCCACGAGGTCCCGCTGCTGCTCTCGCCGCCGTGGATCAACAAGTACTTCATCATGGACCTCGCGCCGGGCAAGAGCCTCGTCGAGTGGGCCGTGCAGCACGGGCACACGGTGTTCGCCATCTCCTACCGCAACCCCGACGAGAGCCTGCGCGACGTCACGATGAGCGACTACCTGCGCGAGGGTCCGCTGGCCGCTCTCGACGTGGTGCAGGAGATCACCGGCGCACCGAAGGTGAACATGGCCGCGCTGTGCCTGGGCGGTACGCTCGCCGCCGCCGCCGCCGCCTGGCTGGCCGCCCGCGACGACGACCGCATCAACTCGCTGACGCTGATGAACACGCTGCTCGACTTCAGCGAGCCCGGGCAGCTCGGGGTGTTCATCGACGAGAAGACGGTGGCGCGGCTCGAGCGCACCATGAGCCGCCGGGGCTACCTGCCCGCCGAGAGCATGAAGACCACGTTCGACATGCTGCGGGCCACCGACCTGATCTGGAACTACGTGATCAACGA
This sequence comes from Pseudonocardia sp., assembly GCA_030453005.1. GTDB lineage: Bacteria > Actinomycetota > Actinomycetes > Mycobacteriales > Pseudonocardiaceae > Pseudonocardia. Next base: position 2,941 of record JAKDLE010000327.1, read on the forward strand.
CTGGCTGCTCGGCGAGGACCCGGCCTCGTTCGACATGCTCGCCTGGAACGCCGAGTCCACCCGCATGCCCGCGGCGATGCAGGCCGAGTACCTGCGCACGCTCTACATGCAGAACCAGCTCGCCGAGGGCAAGTTGGAGCTCGCGGGGGAGCGGCTGGATCTGGGCGCCGTGCGGCAGGACGCCTACGTCGTCAGCGCCGAGGCCGACCACATCGCGCCGTGGCGCGGGGTCTACGCGGGCCTGCGCCACCTCGGCGGCACCGTGCGGTTCGTGCTGTCGAACTCCGGGCACATCGCCGGGGTCGTCAACCCGCCCTCGCCGAAGTCGAAGCACTGGTACGGCGAGGCCGACGTGATGCCCGCGAGCCCCGACGAGTGGCGCGCGGACGCAGGCGAGCACGCCAAGAGCTGGTGGGAGGACTGGGCGCCGTGGGTCGGCGAGCGGGCGGGCGAACTGCAGGACCCGCCGCAGCTGGGTAGCGCCGCGCACCCCGTGCTGCAGGCCGCGCCGGGGAGCTACGTGCTGGGTTCCTGACGTCTCAGCAGTCATCATGCGGGTATGAACGCGGAGAACGGGTCGTCACGGGGGGCGTGGTCGTTGCAGGTCAACGCCCTCGGGGGGTTCATCCGGGCGCAGCGGCAGCTGGCGAGGCTGTCGCTGCGCGACATGGCCGCGATGACCAGCGTGTCCAACGCCTACCTCAGTCAGGTCGAGCGGGGGTTGCACCAGCCCTCGCTCAAGGTGCTGCACTCGATCGCCGACGCGCTGCAGCTGTCCACCGAACAGTTGCTGAGCCAGGCCGGGTGGGGTCCGGCGCCGACCGAACCCGTGGTGCACGCCGATCCCGGGCCGGTCGAGGCGGGCGTCGAGGACGCCATCGCCCGCGACCCCCGGCTCTCGGCCGAGCAGCGGGTCGCACTGGTGTCGGTGTACCGCAGTTTCGTGGGCGACTGACGACGCTCTGCTTGACATACTTAACGAGGGCGCGCAGTATCGATAGCAGACACATCCGATCGCACCCACGAGGAGGAACCGCGATGACCGCGCCCACCGACCAGTTCGTCGACTTCGCCACCCGCACCCAGGAGCTCGCCACCGCGGCCGTGCGTACCTGGACCGACTCCGTGCAGACCGTCGCAGGCGGCCTGTCCGGCCGCCGCCCGGACCTGCCCGACGCCCACGTGATGGTGGACCGCTACTTCGACTTCGCGCAGCAGGTGCTCGACAGCCAGCGCCGCCTCGCGCAGAACGTGGTCACCGCGGGCACGCAGGCCGCCCAGACCGTGTCGGAGCAGGCGGCCCGCGCCACGGAGTCCGTCACCGCGCACGCCACGAACGCGGCCGAGGCCACCGCAGGCGCGGCGAAGGACGCAGGCCGCTCCGCCGACGAGCAGGCCGACGAGACCACCCGCGCCGCCAAGGGCAACGCCAAGGGTGCAGCCAAGAGCTGACACCCGGTTCCGCAGGAGAGGCGCCCCGCCCGGCCCCGGCCGGTGCGGGGCGTTCGTCAGGCCTCTACGAGCACCGTGAACGGGCCGTCGTTCACCGACTCCACGGCCATCGGCGCTCCGAAGACCCCGGTCGCGACGGTGGCGCCCCGGTCCCGCAGCGCCGCCACCACGGCCTCGACCAACGGCTCGGCCGCGCCCGCCGGTGCCGCCGCCGACCACGACGGCCG
>JAKDLE010000328.1 GCA_030453005.1 Pseudonocardia sp.
TGGGACGCCTCACGGCCCGAGCTGGTGGCCGCGCTCGCCCACACCCTCGCCAGCACCGCCGTGCCCACCCCCCGGGCTCCCACCGATCCGGGCGTCCAGCTCACCGAGCGCGAGCTGCAGGTGCTGCGTGGGATGAGCCAGGGCAAGAGCAACGGCCAGATCGGGCGCGAGCTCTACCTGTCCGAGGACACGGTCAAGACGCACGCCCGCAGGCTGTTCCGCAAGCTGGGCGTCCGTGACCGGGCCCAGGCCGTCGCCCACGGTTTCCGGCGCGGCCTCGTCTCCTGAGACCTCCTCCGCCTCACGGCGGCGATCCGATCGGCACCCTCGTCCTCTCCACCGGACGGGGGTGCCGTTCGTCGTCCCGGAGGGGCCGTAGGCAACCCCTCGGGCGCCCGTGCGTCTCTCCAGGGTAGGTAGCCGGCTCCGAGACCTGCGGTGGCTTCGCTACGGTGGTCGGCACCGCGGACTCGATCGGACACTCTGCGTGATCGCGTTCCCGAACGGATGAGATCGGACATGCTGAGTAACACCCGGACGACACAGTGCGATGAGTGAGACGACAGACGTTCCCGATGAACTGGTCGCCCGCGCCATGGCGGGGGACCGCGCAGCCGTCGGGCACGTGCTCGCCATGATTCGGCCTCTGGTCGTGCGCTACTGCCGCGCTCGGCTGGGGCGTGAGCGTTCGTTCGCCTCGGCGGACGACGTCGCACAGGAGGTGTGTTTGGCCGTGCTGACGGCCTTGCCCGGGTACCGCATCCAGGGACGACCGTTCCTGGCCTTCGTCTACGGCATCGCGTCCCACAAGGTGATCGATGCCCACCGCGCCGCCACGCGCAACCGGTCCGAACCGGTCGCCGACGTGCCGGACGCGGTGGCGGTCGCGGACGGCCCCGAACAACGCGCACTCCGTGTCGAGCTCTCCGGCGAGATGGGCCGACTGCTCGAGCAGCTCCCCGACAAACAACGAGAGATCCTGGTGCTACGCGTGGTGGTGGGCCTGTCGGCGGAGGAGACTGCGGATGCGGTCGGATCCACATCCGGCGCGGTACGGGTGGCTCAACACCGGGCACTGGCCCGGCTCCGCAAGTCGATGCCCGAGGAGGTGGCCTAGATGCAGGACGAACGACGCGGTTTCGGCGAGACGAGTCCTCGCCGGCCGCGCACCAACGGCAGCAACGCCCATCGCGCGAACGGCAGCCATCGCGGCCCGGCTCGGGCCCGCCCCATCCCGTTCCGCGACGTCTCCGACGAGCCGATCGACCTCGTCGCGGTCCAGGCCGACGACGAACTGATCAGTGCACTCGCCGCGGGCATGTCCGTCTCGTCTCCCGGCGTGGGCGGGTACGACGCCGACGACCAGGTGGTCGCGCTGCTCGCGGCGTGGCGCGCGGAGGTCGACGCCGAGCCGCTCCCCGAGCTGGTCGACCTCGACACCGCTGCCGCCACGGTGCTTGCCGCGTCCCGGCCGCCCGCGCGGCGTCTTCGCCACCTGGTGCCGCTCGCGGCCGCCGCGGCGATGGTCGTGTTCACGATCGGCGGCGTCTCCATCGGTGCCGCCGAGGCCCGTCCGGGCGACGCGCTCTGGAACGTGTCCAAGGTCCTCTACAGCGAACGCGCGGAGTCCGTCGAGGCGGCCGAGCGGGTCGACGACCGCATCGCCGAGGCGAAGACCGCCCTCACCCAGGGCGAGCCGCTGGTCGCGGCCCAGCTGTTGGAGGAGGCCGAGGAGGACCTCGCCGTGGTCCGCGCCGAGGAGGGGCTCGCCGAGCTGACCGAGGTGCAGAGCTTCCTGGAGGCCAAGGCCGCCGAGACGCCGCCCGGCCAGCCGATCCAGCCCGGCACCCCGTTGGCCAGCGACCCGACCCGCCCGGTCCCGCCGCGTGCGGGCACCACAGAGCCGCTGCCCTCCGACACCAGCACGTCGCCGTCGGTCACCACGGATCCGTCGACGCCCGGCACGGTGTCGACCGACCCGGAGGTCAGCCCGCTCGACGCGGGCGCCACCTCGGAGGGGCCCACCACCGAGGCCACCACCGAGCCCCCGACCGTTCCCGAGGGGGAGCTGGACCCGACCGCGCCCACCACCACGCCCTCCGGCACGGCGGAGGGCGGCCCGGACGCCACCACCACGCCGGGCGGACAGAGCTTCGGCTCGTCGCGGCCCGACGGGGGCTCCGGCACACCGTCGGCGTCCGGCACGCCCTCGGCGTCCGGCACGTCCGGCACACCGTCGGCGTCCGGCACGTCCGGCACACCGTCGGCGTCCGGGGCGACCGGCACGACGTCGGCGTCCGGCACACAGCCTGCCGCGAGCAGCACCACCAGCTAGCGATCAAGGGCGTAGGGCTGGCCCTGGAGATCCACCGACCACCATCTGGCCGTGATCATCGAACCGTGAGTGGTTTCCGCAGCTGTTCGGTCTGGAGTCGGCGGTCTGGAGTCGGCGGTCAGGAGTCGGAGAGCACCGCGTCGGCATAGCCGCGGCAGTACTCCCAGGTGACGTAGCTGGTGGGGTCGGGATCGAAGGCGGGCTCGTGCGGGCGCATCTGGCCCTCGTCGAGCAGCTGCTGCAGGCTCGCCCGCAGCAGGCTCCACTCGTGGAAGTGCTGCTCGCCGCAGTCGCCGCAGTCGACGACGATGCCGCGCACCCCCCGACCCTCCAGCAGGGCCTGGTACACGGCGAGGTCGGCCAGGTCGGCCACGATCTCGTCGCGTTCGATGTCGGTCAGGGTCTCGGCGTCGTCTGCCTCCGGAGCGTCCAGCGACAGCGCGGGGTCGTGCGGATCTCCGGCGAAGGGATCCGGCGGCAGGGCGTCAGGCGGCACCCGGCCGATGGTACTCGGCGGAGGGCGGCAGGCCGAGCCGCCCGCGCCCGCGATCCACGGTGTCGGGTCCCGCCTGTCGGGGTTCCTGTGTCGGGGACCTCCCCGTGACCGCCACGCCCCGGCCGCGCGAGGTGGATACGATGAGGGGATCGGGCGGCCTGGTGCCGCCGACCGCGACTGCGTTCTCCGACCGCGACTGCGCCACCGACCGCGATGAGGGGCCCCCGGATGACGAGCGAGACCGCCGGACTGCCGCCCAAGTTCGCGATGCTGGGTCTGACGTTCGACGACGTGCTGCTGCTGCCCGCCGAGTCCGACGTCGTGCCCAGCACCGTCGACACGGGTACGCAGGTGACGCGCCGGGTACGGCTCAAGGTGCCGCTGGTGTCGTCACCGATGGACACCGTCACGGAGTCGCGCATGGCCATCGCGATGGCCCGGGCGGGAGGTCTGGGCACGCTGCACCGGAACCTGTCGGCCGAGCAGCAGGCCGCCCAGGTGGAGGTGGTCAAACGCTCCGAGGCCGGGATGGTCACCGACCCCGTCACCTGCTCGCCGGACGCCACGCTCGCCGACGTCGACGCGCTGTGCGCCAAGTTCCGCATCTCCGGGGTCCCCGTCACGGATGCGGGCGGCACGCTCGTCGGCATCGTCACCAACCGCGACATGCGGTTCGAGATGGACCACGACCGCCCCGTGCACGAGGTGATGACGCACGCGCCGCTGATCACCGCGCGGGTCGGGGTGTCCGCGGAGGCGGCGCTGGGCCTGCTGCGGCGGCACAAGCTGGAGAAGCTGCCGATCATCGACGGTGACGGCCTCCTGCGCGGGCTCATCACGATCAAGGACTTCAACAAGACCGAGAAGTACCCGCTCGCCACGAAGGACCCCGACGGCAGGCTCGTCGTCGCGGCGGCGGTGGGCGTCGGCGAGGAGTCCTACGCCCGCGCGATGACGCTGGTCGAGGCGGGGGTCGACGTGCTGATGGTCGACACCGCGCACGGGCACTCACGGCGCGTGCTGGAGATGGTGGCCAAGCTGCGCGCCGAGGTGGGCGACGTCGACGTCGTCGGCGGCAACATCGCCACCCGCGCGGGTGCCGCGGCGCTCGTCGAGGCCGGAGCGGACGCGGTGAAGGTGGGCGTCGGACCCGGCTCGATCTGCACCCCCCGCGTGGTGGCGGGCGTCGGCGCCCCGCAGATCACCGCGATCTACGAGGCGTCACTGGCGTGCGCCGCGGCCGGCGTCCCGGTGATCGGCGACGGCGGCATCCAGTACTCCGGCGACATCTCCAAGGCCATCGCGGCAGGCGCGTCCACGGTGATGCTGGGCAGCCTGCTCGCGGGCACCGCCGAGTCGCCCGGCGACCTCATCCTCGTCGGCGGCAAGCAGTACAAGACCTACCGTGGCATGGGCTCGCTCGGCGCGATGGCGTCCCGGGAGGGCACGAAGTCCTACTCCAAGGACCGCTACGCCCAGGACGACGTGCTCAGCGAGGACAAGCTCGTCCCGGAGGGCATCGAGGGCCGCATCCCGTTCCGCGGGCCACTTTCGCAGGTCGTGCACCAGCTCACCGGCGGTCTCCGCTCGGGCATGGGCTACGCGGGCGCCGAGACGATCCCCGCCCTGCAGCAGGCGCAGCTCGTGCGGATCACCGCGGCGGGGCTCAAGGAGAGCCACCCGCACGACATCACGATGACGGTCGAGGCGCCCAACTACGCCGCCCGCTAGTGTCCTCCGCCGGAAGTTCGTTGCCTATATCGGCGGATGCAGGTTTCTGC
>JAKDLE010000329.1 GCA_030453005.1 Pseudonocardia sp.
AAGACGCCCTACTGCGCTCGCGGGCGAGGTCTGACCGAATTCGCCAGCAGGGTCGGCGATGGCAGCAAAGTGGCTTGAGAGCGCCCGCATGACGGCCGAAGCGCGTGGGACAGACTGTCAGGGGTCGCTGACACAGTGCCGGGCATGACAGATCCCAAGGCGCACCTGCAGGCTGGCCGCGACGCCCTGCTGTGGAAGCTCGACGGCCTCTCCGAGTACGACGCCCGCCGCCCGCTCGCGCCCACCGGCACCAACCTGCTGGGCATCGTCAAGCACGTGGCGAGCGTCGAGCTCGGCTACTTCGGCGCCACGTTCGGGCGGCCGTCCGACGAGCCGCTGCCCTGGTTCGACGAGCGCGCCGAGCCCAACGCTGGCATGTGGGCCACCGCCCACGAGTCGCGGCAGCAGATCGTCGGGCGCTACTACCGCGCGTGGGCGCACTCCGACGCCACGATCGCGGCACTGCCGCTCGACGGGATCGGCCGGGTGCCACACTGGCCGCGGGAGCGGGCCGAGGTCACGCTGCTCCAGGCCCTGGCGCACATGATCGCCGAGACGCACCGGCACGCCGGCCAGGCCGACATCGTCCGCGAGCTCGCCAACGGGGCCGTCGGGCGGCAGCCCGACAACGACAACATGGACCCGGACTCGGACGATCCCTCGTTCTGGCCGCGCCACCGCGAGCGGCTGGAGCAGGTGGCCCGCGCGGCCGGCCAGGGCTGAGGTGCCTCGTCGACGGCGACGCCATCCGTCGCGGATGTCAGTCATGCTCGCCACCATGGAGACCGTGGACGAGTTCCTGATCGCCGAACGCAGCTACTCCGACGACGAGTCGATGCTCTCGGTGGGACTGGCCAACATCCACGCCGAGGTACCGGGAATCGAGGCGAACAAGGACAAGATCCTGCGCGCCGCGAGCATCTTCGCCGGACGCGGCGTGAACATCGCCGTGTTCCCCGAGTTCTGCCTGTCCGGGTACTTCTGGGACGAGCGCGTCGACTGCCTGGCCTACATGCACGAGGCGGCCGTCGAGAACCACTCCGACTGGATCGCCCACGAGCTGCAGCCCCTGCTCGGGAACGGGTTCGAGGCCGTCCTGCTCAACGGGCTGACCGCCGGGCGGGGGAAGGACCGCTTCCTCAACCGCACCTTCGCGGTCGGGCGCGAACCCGACTACCTGGCCGACGAGAACAGCTACGACAAGGTGTTCCTTCCGGGGATCGAGAAGGACTACACCGACAGCGGCCGCGACGACCGCCTGGTCCTGGCGACGCGGCACGGCAGGCTCGGGTTCACCACCTGCTACGACTACCTGTTCAACGAGCTGCTGCGCGAGTACTCGACGGTGGAGGAGGTCGACGCCATCGTGCAGATCGCGTCCTGGCGCGCCGCCGGGAACCGCAACTACCCCGGCATGAACCAGCGCACCGACCACTACTACGGCGACCTGTGGGACCGCGTGCTGCCCGCCGCGTCGGCCACCAACCAGGTCTGGACGATCGCCTGCAACGCCGTGGGCGACGTTCACGCAGATCTATCGCCCGATGGGCGACGGGAGCTCGTTCGTCCGCGATCTGACGTAGGGCGCGATGCGAGGTAGGGGGAGTGAACCTCCCGCTCCGGTGGTAGTCGGATGCCGCCGGACGAGTTCACGCCACGGGTTTCGAGGGAGAGTACGCAGATGATGACGGTGGTCACCGAGGTCACGCTGAAGCCGGGCTGCGAGCCCGAGTGGGACGCCGCGATGCGGGACCGGTTGACGGCGGCGCGCGATCGGCCCGGCTGGGTCGGCGGGCAGCTGCTCATCCCACTCGACGGGCACAACAGGAGAGCGGTGATCGGCTCCTGGGAGAGCCGGGCCGACTGGGAGGCCTGGCACGAGGACGAGACGTTCGCGGAGACCAGGGAGCGGATGGACGGCCTGCAGGACGGGGGTGGCGAGATGGCCTGGTACGAGGTCGTCACCGAGGCGAGGGCCTGAGCCGACCGCCGCAGTAGGGTCGCGACACTGTTCCCGGCGCGGGAGGGTGTGGTGGCGTCATCCGGACGGGCCCTATTCGGACGGGCCCTGTGGATCGTGGCGGTCGTGGCCCTCGTCGCGGCCTGCTCCCCGGCAGCAGAGCCGCGGCGACACACGCTGCCACGCCTGCCCCAGCTCGGTGGCGTCGCACTCCCGGGCGGGTTCCTCGCCTACGACCGGCCCACGGCGCCGTTCGCGTCTCGGCACCCGACCCCTCGACAGCGCCTTCTTCGAGCTCGGACCCTCCAACGACCTGGGCGGGAACCACCACTGCCGGGCCCAGATCACCGTCTCCCCCGCCGACCCGCAGGTCGCGACGCCGACCGTGTACACCGAGCTGCTCGGCACCAAGCTGTGCGACGCCGACTGGTTCGTCACGCACTTCGAGGGGTACTGGCACCCTCCCGACCCCGACGATCCGCAGCTCTGGACGGTGGAGTTCGCCTACAGCGAGGTGGGCTGGTTCTCGGTGAGCGAGCTCCCGGCGGTCGCGGTGGTCCGGGAGGCCGCGCGTTCCGTCGGATGACGCTCACCGCTGGCACCGCGGGTCGAGTTCTGTGAAGGTGACGCGCATGAGGCGACGGACATGATCAATGAGTTCGCCCTCGTGCCCAGCAGGCGCACGATCCGGCGCCTCGACATCGTCGCGGCGGCGACCGTGGCCGGATTCGTGGCCCTCGGGTTGTTCGTGGGGTGGCAGCTGTGGAACCTGGCGCAGCTGCACCGTGGGTTGCTCGACGTCGCGGCCGCCCTGGACTCGCCGGCGCAGGCGATCGGCCTGGTCTCCGGTGCCCCGTTCATCGGGGAAGGAGCCCGGCAGTTCGCCGCCGACGTCACGGCCGCGGCGGGCGACGTGCGCGCCAACGCGGCGCTGATCCGGGACGGGACGCGAGCCGTGGCGGTCGCGGTCGGTGCGACGATCGCGCTGTTGGCGGTGGTCCCGGTGGCCGTGCTCTACCTGCCGCTGCGGGTCGCGCGGCGCCGGGAGCTGCGCGGCCTGGCGCGGCTACTGGCCGCACCCGCCGACCCGATGCTCATCGAGCACCTGGCCCGCACCGGGGTCCGGCGGGTGCCGTACTCCGAGTTGCGCCGGGTCAGCCGCAGCCCGTGGCGCGACCTGGAGCGGGGGCACCACAAGCACCTCGCCGCCGCCGAGCTGCGCAGGCTCGGGCTGCCGGTGCCCGACTGGTCGGAGGCTGGGTCACCGGAGGCTAGGTCACCGGACCCTGCCTGGGCGGAGCCTGCGACCGATCCGGGGCTCCGGCGGGTGCAGCCGCCCGCCGGACGCCGAGATGGCTAAGCGCCTCGCGCAGGCCCGCCGCTCCTTCGTCGCGCGCTACACCGCGGCAGTGGTGGCCGCCCGTTGGTGGGTGCTCGCGGTCGTCGGCCTGGCCACCATCGCGGCCACGCAGTTCCTGCCCAGCCTCGCCGCTGTCGGCGGCGGGCTGTCGGCTCTGCTGGGGACCGAGAGCGAGGCTGTCAGCGCGCAGGTCGCGGCGATCGAGCGGTTCGGGCTGCCGCTGCTGAGCCCCACCGCGGTCGTCCAGCGCGACCCCGGCGGCCTCGACCCCTACCTGGTGGCCGACACCGCACTGGCGGCGGCCCAGGTGGTGCAGGACACGGTGGAGGACGGCGACCCCGACGGCCCGCTGCGGCTGGCCTACCCGGTGGTGAACACGCCGCTGCTGTTCCCGAACGCCGCCGAGCAGAACACGACCATCGTGACCTACCTGTTCATGGACCCGGCGGTCGACATCGCCGGGCAGGCGGAGATCACCCGCGAGTACGCGGAGAGCCTGGAGATCCCGGAGGGCGGCCTGCTCGGCTCGACCGGCACGTTCCTGGCCCAGGCCACGCAGAACAGGGTGATCGCCGAGTCGCTGCCTCTGGTGGAGGCGGCGACGCTGGCCGCGATCGCCCTCATCGTCGGTTTGCACTTCCGCTCGGTGGTGGCCCCGCTGGTCACCCTGGCGACGGCCGGGGTCGCCTACGTCCTCACCGACCGGATGATCGGCCTGTTCGGGCAGCAGACCTCGCTCGTGGTGCCCAACCAGCTACAGCCGCTCGTGGTGGCGCTGCTGCTGGGGATCACGACGGACTACACGATCTTCTTCCTCTCCGGGGTGCGGGCCCAACTGCGGGACGGCTACCGCGGGCGGACGGCCGTGCGGCGCGGGATGAACGTCTACCTGCCGATCGTCGCCGTCGCGGGCCTCACCGTGGCCGCGGGCGTCAGCGCCCTGCTGGTGGCCGAGTCCCCGCTGTTCCGGGCGTTCGGCCCGGGTCTGGCGATCACGGTGCTGGTCGGCCTGGCGGTGTCGGTGACGATGGTGCCCGCACTGCTGGCGATCCTGGACCGCGCCACGTTCTGGCCCACCCGTCCCGGGCCGGGCGCGGGCTCCGGCCCGGCCCCCCGGGACCTGCTGTCCCGCCCGATCGTGCCCGGGCGCTACCTGCGGGTGCTCGAGCGCCGCGGTGCCCAGGTTGACGCGCGCGCAGCCGGTGGACAGGGCGCGCTCCAGCGACTCGTCGTCGCGGATCCCGCCCGACAGCTCCACCTGCACGTCCAGCTCGCCGACGACCGACGCGA
>JAKDLE010000330.1 GCA_030453005.1 Pseudonocardia sp.
GTTCGCGGCGAGCGCGCTGTCGGCCGCCGGAGGGCTCGGTCTGCTGGGCGCAGGCGTGGGCGAGAACGCCCCGGCGGCGCGGCTGGGCGCGGCCGCCGCCGCGGTCGAGTTGGCGGCGGCCGCGGTCATGGAGCGGCGCCTCGGCCCGATCGGCGAGAAGTACCGGACCGGCCGGGCCGGGCGGTGGATGCGGGCCGCGCGGGCGCTGTCCGCGGCCGGGGCGGCCGGGGCGCTCGTCGGGCGGCGGCACCGGGGAGTGGCTGCCGCGTCCGGCCTGGCGCTGCTGCTCGGGTCCATGGCCACCCGGTTCGGGGTGTTCCACGCGGGCCGGGCGTCGGCCGCCGATCCGCGGGACGTGATCGTGCCGCAGCGCGAGCGCCGCGACGCCCGCGGCTCCGACCCGACCCGCGCGCCGCAGTCCGCCTGACCGGTCGCCGCCCGGTGCGGGCCGGGGACCCGGCCGTGATCGGCGCGAGCCGCACGGTCCGGTCCTCGGCGCACGGTCTGCTCCTCGGCGCCGCAGCGGGGCACGGCCCGTGGCGATCACCCGCCGGACGGGCCGGGGTCAGCGGGCGGCGATGCGGGCGGCCTCGTCGGCGTGGGTCGCGTCGACCTCCACCGTGTACCGCCGGGCCTCGAGCCGCTGGACACTGGAGAAGTCGCGGCGGCCGCGGGTGGCCCAGTGGGCGACGAAGCCGAACAGGGCACCCCAGAGCGCGCCGAACACCGTGGTGCCCAGCACGATGGTCAGCCAGCCGAGTCCGATGGCGAACAGGGCGAACAGCAGGCCGATGAACAGCCCGAACCAGGCCCCGCTCGCCGCGCCCGCCAGCGCGGCCCGGCCCTTGGTCAACCTGCCCGTCACCTGCTCGACGCTGTGGATCCCGTTGCCGACGATGCGCACGTGCTCGACGGGGAAGCCGTCGTCGGAGAGCTGGTCGACGAGGCGCTGCGCGTCGGGGTAGGACGTGAACTCGGCCAGGACCCGGGGGCCGTCCGGCGTCGCCGGCCGGGCGGTGGTGAGAGGTGTGGAGTCGGTCATCGTGTGCTCCGATCCGTTGCTGTGGTCTGCGTTGCTGTGGTCTGCGTTCCCCTCCGGCGTACCCACCTCGGGCGCCCGCACCCGCGGGGCGGCGAGTTTGCCGATCCACCCGGCGAGTTTGCGAATCGGCCCGGCGAGTTTGCGAATCGGCCCGGCGAGTTTGCCGGAGTGCGGTCGGCAAACTCGCGGCGTGAATCGGCAAACTCGCGGGCGGGCCCTGTGGTTCGTCACACGCGCGGCGCAGCACCACGGCGGCGAGCGCGCGCGGTTTGCCCGAGTCGGCCTCGGGTACCACCAGGCGGTGACCGATCGTGGGGACAAGCCCGTGGTGGTGGGGCTGCTCACCGATCCCGGCCTGGCGGCGACGATCGCCCGGCATCTCGCGGACGACCTCGCCGACCGGTTGGCCGAGCAGGTCGACGACCGCGTCTCCTGGCGGGTGGAGGTCGCACCCGACGAGCCGTTCGAGGTGTTCTACGACGCCGACCGGATCATCGACAAGGCACGGCAGCGGGTCGAGGGCACCGGGTGGGACATCGCCGTCGCGATCACCGACCTGCCCCTGCAAACCGCGAACGGCGTCGTCGTGGCGGAGCTCAGCCGGGCCGACTGCGTGGCGCTGCTCTCCCTGCCCGCCCTGGGCGGAATCGCGCTGCGTCGGCGCGCGCGCGAGGTCGTCGTCAGGATCGTCGACGAGCTCACCCCGACGATGACCGCGGGGCCCGACGGCGACACGACCGGTCCGACGAGCCTGCGCAGGCCGCGACCCCTGCGCACCGCTCGCCCGGCCGACTCCGACATCGACGACGAGCTGGTGATAGGGAGCGGCCGCGGCGAGCTGCGCCTCCTGTCCGGGATGATCCGGGCGAACCGCCCGTGGCAGCTCGCGGTAGGGCTCTCCAGGGCACTCGCGGGCGCCGCCGCCGGGAGCGCCTTCGGCGTGCTCTACTCCACCATCTGGATCCTCGCCGCCGCGCTCCCGCCGTGGCGGCTCGCGGTGACGACACTCGCGGCCGTCGGCATCTTCGCGGTGTGGCTCGTCAGCGGGCACGGGCTGTGGGAGTGGAGCGCGCGGGCGCTGCCACTGGGTCGGACGTCCAACGTCGCGACCCTGCTGACGGTCCTGACCGGCGTGTTGGTGTTCTACGTCGCCCTGCTCGGGATCAACCTCGTCGCGGCGGCGATCGTGATCCCGCCGGACCTCCTCGCCCAGCAGCTCGGTCGGGCGGTCGGGTGGGTCGACTACGTGCGTGTGGGGCTGATGGCGACCGCGCTGGGCATGGTCGCGGGCGCGGTCGGCTCCGGCCTGGAGGACGACACCGTCGTGCGCTCCGCCGCCTACAGCAGCCGTGAGCAGGTGCGGCGGGCACGGGCGGCCTGACCCACTACGCCCGCCCCCGGAGTGGGTCGACCCCCTGGTGCCGATATCGCCGTGGCGAGCACACCGAGCGTGAACACGCCGAGCAGGACACCGGTCCCGAGGACCGTGGCGGCCAACGGACGCCGGCGCACCGGACGGGTGGCCAGGGATTCGGCGCGGCAGCGACCCGCTCAGCTGCCGGAGCCGGGGTTCGCGCCGTCCTCGTACAGGAGAATCAGGAGGTCCGGGGCACCTCACCTTCCGTGCAGGTGCGCCGCTCCCGCGACACCTGTTGACTGTCTGTGGACGCCACACCCCGACCCAGGAGGCAGAGTTGACCCAGACGGTCGAAAGCACCCGCACCGACGCCGCCGCCCGCGTGGACGAGTGGCTCGCGGCCTTCCAGCAGGCCCTCACCGACCGGGACGCCGACGCGGCCGCGGCGCTGTTCGGCGCCGAGAGCTTCTGGCGCGACCTGGTGTCGTTCACCTGGAACATCACGACGGTCGAGGGCCCGTCGGGGGTCGCCGACATGCTGCGCTCCACACTCGACGGCGTCGACCCCACGGGTTTCCGGGTCACCGAGGAACCCACCGAGGCCGGGGGCGTCACCGACGCCTGGCTGGAGTTCGAGACCGCCGTCGGGCGGGGCAGCGCGCACCTCCGGCTCACCGCGGACGGCAAGGCCTACACGTTCCTCACCACGCTCGACGAGCTCAAGGGCCACGAGGAGCCCAGCAGCGAGCGGCGGCCGATGGGCGCGGAGCACGGCGCCAACCGCGAGCGCGTGTCCTGGCTGGAGAGCCGGGAGCAGGAGGCCGCGGAGCTGGGCTACACCGTTCAGCCCGAGGTCGTCGTCATCGGCGGCGGGCAGGGCGGCATCGCGCTCGGTGCGCGGCTGCGCCAGCTCGGCGTCCCGACGATCATCGTCGAGCGCAACGAGAAGCCGGGTGACTCCTGGCGCAAGCGCTACAAGTCCCTGGCCCTGCACGACCCGGTCTGGTACGACCACCTGCCCTACATCGACTTCCCGAAGAACTGGCCGGTGTTCTCGCCGAAGGACAAGATCGGCGACTGGCTGGAGATGTACGCGAAGGTCATGGAGCTCAACTACTGGGGTTCCACGACGGCGCGGAGCGCGCGCCGCGACGGCGACGCCTGGGAGGTCGTGGTCGACCGGGCGGGCGAGGAGGTGACGTTGCGGCCGCGGCACGTCGTCATGGCGCTGGGTGTCTCGGGCAAGCCGAACGTGCCGCAGGTGCCCGGACAGGACCTGTTCAAGGGCGACCAGCACCACTCGTCGCAGCACCCCGGCCCCGACGCCTACCGCGGGCGCAAGGCCGTCGTGATCGGCTCCAACAACTCCGCGCACGACATCTGCGGAGCACTGTGGGAGGCCGGGGCCGACGTCACGATGGTGCAGCGCTCGTCCACGCACATCGTGCGCTCGGACTCACTGATGGACCTCGGCCTCGGCGACCTCTACTCGGAGCGGGCCGTGGCCTCGGGCGTCACCACGCACAAGGCCGACACGATCTTCGCGTCGCTGCCGTACCGGATCATGCACCAGTTCCAGAAGCCGGTCTACGACGCGATCCGCGAGCGCGACGCCGACTACTACGCGGCGCTGGAGAAGGCGGGCTTCCGGCTCGACTTCGGCGACGACGACTCGGGCCTGTTCATGAAGTACCTGCGCCGCGGCTCGGGCTACTACATCGACGTCGGCGCGGCGGACCTCGTCGCGAACGGCGACGTGCACCTGGTCCAGGGCCAGGTCGCGGAGCTCACCGAGGACTCGGTGGTGCTGGAGGACGGCACCGCGCTGCCCGCGGACGTCGTGGTCTACGCCACCGGCTACGGCTCGATGAACGGCTGGGCGGCCGACCTCATCGACCAGGAGACCGCGGACAAGGTGGGCAAGGTGTGGGGGCTGGGCTCAGACACCACCAAGGACCCCGGGCCGTGGGAGGGCGAGCAGCGCAACATGTGGAAGCCCACGCAGGTGGAGAACCTGTGGTTCCACGGCGGCAACCTGCACCAGAGCCGGTACTACTCGCTCTACCTCGCGCTGCAGCTCAAGGCCCGGATGGAGGGCATCGACACGCCGGTGTACGGCCTACAGGAGGTGCACCACACCTCCTGACGCGGATCGACCCATTGCAGTATGGCCACCTTCACGCAACCTCGTTGCATGAAGGTGGCCT
>JAKDLE010000331.1 GCA_030453005.1 Pseudonocardia sp.
TCGACGGGGTGCCGGGCCTGGGTCCGGCCCGCCGCACCGCGCTGCTCAAGCACTTCGGCTCGGTCCGCAAGCTCAAGGCCGCACCGGCCGACGAGATCGCCGCGCTCCCCGGGTTCGGGCCGCGCACCGCAGCGGCCGTGCTGGCCGCGCTCAACGGGGAGAGCGGATGACACCCACTCCTGACCGGGCAGGGATCGAGGTCACGCTGGTCAGCGGCCTGTCGGGGGCCGGGCGCAGCACGGCGGCGAAGGTGCTGGAGGACCTGGGCTGGTTCGTCGTCGACAACCTGCCGCCGGAGCTGATCGCCACGATGGTCGACCTGGGCGCGCGGGCCCGGGGCGAGGTCACCCGCATCGCGGTGGTCATGGACGTCCGGAGCCGGGCGTTCACCGCCGACCTCGGCGCCGTCATCAAGGACCTCGACGCCCGCGGCTACCGTCCGCGGCTGCTGTTCCTGGAGGCGGCCGACGCCGTGCTGGTGCGGCGGTTCGAGCAGGTCCGGCGCAGTCACCCGTTGCAGGGCGACGGCAGGCTCGTCGACGGGATCGCCGCGGAGCGGGAGCTGCTGCGTCCGCTGCGGGAGGGCGCGGACCTCGTCGTCGACACCTCCGCGGTGTCGGTGCCGAAGCTGCGCCAGACGCTGGAACGGGCGTTCGGCGCGGAGTCAGAGCAGTCCACCCGGGTCACGCTGGTGTCCTTCGGCTACAAGTACGGCCTGCCGATGGACTCCGACCTCGTCGTCGACGTGCGGTTCCTGCCGAACCCGTTCTGGATCCCGGAGCTGCGCGAGTTCACCGGACGCGACGACACGGTGCGCGACTACGTACTGAGCCAGGAGGGTGCCGAGGAGTTCGTCGACCGTTACCTGGAGCTGCTGCGCCTGGTCGGCGCCGGGTACCGCCGGGAGGGCAAGCGGTACCTGACGGTGTCGGTGGGCTGCACGGGCGGCAAGCACCGCAGCGTCGCGATCAGCGAGGAGATCGCCCGGCGGCTGGCCGGCGACCAGGGCGTGACCGTCAACGTCGCCCACCGCGACCTGGGGCGCGAGTGACGGCGGCGCCGCCGGGCCCAGCCGGCCTGGGGGGCCCGGCCGGCCTGCGCGCCGTCGCGCTCGGCGGCGGCCACGGGCTGCACGTCACGCTCTGCGCCCTGCGCGCGCTCGCCGGGCGCGGGCTCGTCGACGCCCGCGTCACGGCAGTGGTGACCGTGGCCGACGACGGGGGCTCGTCGGGGCGGCTGCGCCGCGAGCTGGGGTCGCTGCCGCCCGGCGACCTGCGGATGGCGATGGCCGCGCTCGCCTCCGACGACGTGGCGGGCCGTCGGTGGACGGAGCTGGTGCAGCACCGCTTCGGCGGCACGGGGGCGCTGGCCGGGCACGCGGTCGGCAACCTGCTGCTCGCCGGGCTGATGGACACCCTCGGCGACCCGGTCGCGGCGCTCGACGAGGTCGGGGCACTGCTCGGCGTGCGGGGCCGGGTGCTGCCGATGAGCTGTGATCCACTCGACATCGAGGCCGAGGTCACCGGGCTGGGCGCGGACGGCCCGCACCGCATCCGCGGACAGGTGGCGGTGGCGTCCACGCCCGGACGGGTGCGGCGGGTGTGGCTGCACCCCGCCCGTCCGCGGGCCTGCCCCGAGGCGCTCGCGGCCGTGCGCGACGCCGACCTGCTGGTACTGGGGCCGGGCTCGTGGTTCACCAGTGTGCTGCCACACCTGCTGGTACCCGGGCTGTGCGACGCGGTGATCGAGAGCGCCGCCCGCCGCGTGCTGGTGCTCAACCTGGCTCCGGAGCCGGGGGAGACCGCCGGCTTCTCGCCCGAGCAGCACCTGGCCGTACTCTCTGAGCACGCACCGGCGCTGCGGGTGGACGCGATCCTCGCCGACACCGCCGCGGTTCCGGTACCGATGATGCTCCACCGGGCCGCATCGTCGATGCTGTCACCCGGCGGCCGGGTCCACCTGGCCTCCGTCGCCGCCGGTCCCACCGTGCCGCGCCACGATCCGGTGGCGCTGGCCGACGCGATCGGTGCGGTCGTGGCCGGCTTCCGGCCCGCGGCAGGCGAGGTGACGTGCCACGGTGTCGACAGGAGGACGTGACGGTGCAGCTTCCCGCGACGACCGGTGTGCCGCGAGACCCCGGCGTGCCGGCGTCATCAGGTAGGAGGTCCGTGACATGGCGATGACGGCGGCGGTCAAGGACGAGCTGAGCAGGCTCGGTGTCACCAGGCCGTGCTGTCGGCGCTCCGAGGTGGCGGTTCTGCTGCGCTTCGCGGGCGGCCTGCACATCGTGGGTGGACGGGTGGTGATCGAGGCGGAGGTCGACACGGGTTCGGTGGCCCGACGGCTGCGCCGCGACATCCACGAGCTCTACGGCCACACCTGCGAGGCGCACGTGATCGCCCCGGGCGGGTTGCACCGCGGCGCCCGCTACGTCATGCGGGTGGTGCGCGACGGCGAGGGCCTGGCCCGGCAGACCGGCCTGCTCGACGCCCGTGGTCGTCCGGTCCGTGGACTGCCGCCGCCCGTCGTCTCCGGCGGCGTGTGTGACGCCGAGGCGGCCTGGCGCGGGGCGTTCCTCGCCCACGGCTCGCTCACCGAGCCCGGACGCAGCTCGTCGCTGGAGGTCACCTGCCCCGGTCCCGAGGCCGCGTTGGCGCTGGTGGGGGCGGCGCGACGGCTCGGCGTCACGGTCAAGGCCCGCGACGTGCGCGGCGCCGACCGCGTGCTGGTCCGCGACGGTGACGCGATCGGCGCGCTGCTCACCCGGATGGGCGCCCACGAGTGCGTGATGGCGTGGGAGGAACGGCGGATGCGCCGTGAGGTCCGGGCCACCGCCAACCGCCTGGCCAACTTCGACGACGCCAACCTGCGCCGCTCCGCCCGCGCGGCCGTCGCGGCGGCTGCGCGGGTGGCCCGCGCGTTGGACATCCTCGGCAGCGAGGTCCCGGAGCACCTGCTCGCGGCGGGCAGGCTCCGCGCCGAGCACACCCAGGCCTCGCTGGAGGAGCTCGGGCAGCTCGCCGAGCCGCCGATGACCAAGGACGCCGTGGCAGGCCGGATCCGCAGGTTGCTGCACATGGCCGACAAGCGCGCCGCCGACCTGGGCATCCCCGACACGGAGTCCGCCGTCACCGCCGACCTGCTCGACGAGAGCTGAGCCATCTCGTTCAGGTCGCACCGTCGCCGTGGTCGCCCCCTCGTCGTCCTCAAGCAGCGGATGGCCGACCGGCTCCTCGTTCCGTGACGTCGTCGGCTGGGCACCACCGGGCGGGGGCCGGCGGCTAGGGTGTGGTGCGGATCTTCGGTATCGAGATGACGTGACATTCCAGGAGGCGTACGCATGACCGTGCGGGTGGGCGTGAACGGGTTCGGACGGATCGGGCGCAACTTCTGGCGCGCGGTGGACGCCCAGCGCAGGGCGGGTACCAGCGACATCGAGATCGTGGCGGTGAACGACATCACCGACAACGCCACGCTGGCGCACCTGCTCAAGTACGACTCGATCCTGGGTCGCCTGCCCTACGCGGTGTCGTCCACCGACGATGAGATCGTCGTCGACGGCAAGGGCTTCCAGGGCCTCGCCGTGCGCGACCCCGCCGAGCTGCCCTGGAAGGACCTCGGCGTCGACGTCGTGGTCGAGTCCACCGGCCTGTTCACCAAGCGCGACGCCGCCGCGAAGCACCTCGACGCGGGCGCGAAGAAGGTCGTCATCTCCGCGCCTGCCAGCGGTGAGGACATCACCATCGTCAAGGGCGTCAACGACGGCGACTACGACGGCAGCCAGACCATCGTCTCGAACGCGAGCTGCACCACGAACTGCCTGGCGCCGATGGCCAAGGTGCTCGACGACCTGGTGGGCATCGAGCAGGGCCTGATGACCACGATTCACGCCTACACCGCCGACCAGAACCTGCAGGACGGCCCGCACAAGGACCTGCGCCGCGCCCGCGCCGCCGCGCTGAACATCGTGCCCACCTCCACCGGTGCGGCGAAGGCGATCTCGCTGGTGCTGCCCCACCTCAAGGGCAGGCTCGACGGCTTCGCGCTGCGGGTCCCGATCCCCACCGGCTCGGCCACCGACCTCACCGCCACCGTCGGCCGCGACACCACCGCGGAGGAGGTCAACGCCGCGATGAAGGCCGCCGCCGAGGGGCCGCTGAAGGGCATCCTGCTCTACACCGAGGACCCGATCGTCTCCTCCGACATCGTCACCGACCCGCACTCCTGCATCTTCGACAGCGGACTGACCAAGGTCATCGGCAACCAGGTCAAGATCGTGGGCTGGTACGACAACGAGTGGGGCTACTCCAACCGCCTCGTCGACATCACGGCGCTGGTCGCCTCGAAGCTGTAGACCCCCTGTGAAGACTCTGGATGACCTGTGAAGACTCTGGATGACCTGATCGACGAGGGTGTGGAGGGCCGCACGGTACTCGTGCGCTCCGACCTCAACGTCCCCCTCGACGGCGACACCATCACCGACGACGGACGTATCCGGGCCTCGGCGCCGACGATCTCGGAGCTGTCCGGGGCGGGCGCGATGGTGATCGTCACCGCGCATCTGGGGCGGCCGAAGGGCGGGCCGGACCCGGCCCTGTCGCTGG
>JAKDLE010000332.1 GCA_030453005.1 Pseudonocardia sp.
ACGGTGCTGCCTTCCGGCCAGAGGTCGGTTGTGATCTTGTCCCGGTCGACGCCCGCGGGGTGCAACGCCAGGTAGACCACGACCTCGACGTACCAGCTGCGCCGTTTCTCGGGCGGGGTTCCGGCAGCATCGAAGCCCGGTTCGCCGAGGATGGAGACGAGCGGGCGGGGTGACGGCGTCTCGGCGTGCCACAGCGCGACGTCGTCGTCCAGCTCCGGGTCCTGCTTCTCCACCAGGAGCAGTCGCCTCTCGGCAGCTGGATCACGCCGTTGCTCATCGACATACGGCGGGCTGACGGGGGTTTCGACGGGATCATCGACGTCGATCTCGACCGGAACGGG
Organism: Pseudonocardia sp.; assembly: GCA_030453005.1. GTDB lineage: Bacteria > Actinomycetota > Actinomycetes > Mycobacteriales > Pseudonocardiaceae > Pseudonocardia. The sequence goes on from JAKDLE010000332.1 coordinate 342, forward strand.
CTCGGCGGAGGACGTGTCGGGTTGAAGTGACCCGTCGCGGCGCATGTCGTTCGCCCAGGGCTGGGATTCGGGCGCCGGCGATACCGGCACGTCCGGCTCGAGCGTGGTGCCGAGGACCGAGAGCAGGCCAAGGGCGGTGTCGGCGGGCATCTGCTCGGCGTGCAACGTCCCGGTGTCCAGCCGCGGAATCTGCACCGTGCCCTCGGCGTCGATGTGCACCTGCTCCCCGGGCAGCGTTGCCGGTGCTGCGGCGATGACGATGGCGGCCGAGGTCCGTTCACCGGTGGTGAGATCACCGCAGAGCTCGGCGAGCACCTGGAGCTCGGCATCGTCGGGCTCGGCCACGAGCAGCACGGTGACGACCCAGGAGTCGCTGAGCCGGTCCTGGACCCGCATGTCCACCACGGAGCCGCCGTCGCTGCGGTCAAGGTGCCGGCGCGTCGCCGAGATCGCCGCTCGCAGACGGCCGGCCGCGACCCGGACGTCGTGAACCTGCTCGACCCGGCCCGGGGGGAGGTCGGTCAGGGCGCCCTCCAGACCGACGACCATGACCGAGGTGTCATCGGCCCAACGGCACGTCCCCAGCTCGACCGCCATGTTCCTGAGCAGATCGACGGTTCTGGTCGGGTCGCCGAGCAGGTGCAGCGCCCCGACTCGCTCGACATCGACCATGAGGGTCGCGCCGTCCGCACCGGTGCCGATGGAGACGAGAGCGGGGAACGGGTTCGCGACGCCGACCGCCTCCTGCTCGGTGATCGGCAGCGGCGCCTGGGCGTCGACGTGCCACACCGTTCCGTCGTTGTCGGCGACGAACGGCGGGGCCGTCTGCGCCGGCTCGGTGAGCACGAGGTCGATGCCCGCCGGTGCGAGCCAGACCGCGTCCAGCGACGGCAACCCGTCACCGGGTATGACGGTGAGGGATCTGAGCACGGTGTCCAGGAACCGTGTCCCGGCGGTCTGCGCGGCGGCGACGGTGGCGGACTCCAGCCGGGAATGGTCCAGATCCGGCAGGGCGATCTGTCGGCCGGTGCGGCGCCACCGGGTCTGCCGGCGCCGGTAGGCGACGATGCCGGTGACGATCCCGCTGGCCGCGATCCCGGAGATGACAATGGCCGCGGGCACTGTGAACGACGGCTGCGCCCGACCGGTGTCCCCTGTGGGCCGGTTCGGAGCCGAGGTCTCGGGAAGCGGGACCGATGTCGTCGGCGCCCGGGTCGGGGTCGTGGGCTCGCGGGTGGGTGCCGGTGTCGGTGTCGGGGTCGACGGGCCCGGCGAGGTGCCATCGGGCGGGGGTGCGGTGTCGTCGTCGGGTTCGACGATCGTGGGGACGGTGAGCAGCCAGCCGGGGCGGATCAGGTCGGGGTCGCCCAGGAAGCGGCCGTCGGGCTGCCGCACCCCCACGTTGACCTCGTAGAGGTCCGGGTACCGCGCCGGGTCGCCGAGGTACTGGTCCGCGAGACCGGTGAGGGTGTCGCCTGCCTCGACGCGCACCCGCCGGTCGGAGGGATCCGGATCGGCCGGCAGCCGCAGCTCCCACCCGACATGCAGGACCGATCCGTCGCTCAACCGGCCGCCGTCGGCCTGGACGCGCCCGTCGTTGAGGTGCAAGATCTCGCGCCACCGCAGCGGATCGCCCAGAACGCGGGCCGCGATGTCCCACAACGTGTCGCGCGGCTGCACGACGTAAACGGGCCCGTCGGCGGGTGGCGACTCCGCCGACGCGGCAGTGGGTAGGAAGGACGCGCTGACCGTGACGGGCTGGGTGGTCGATGCGCTCGCCGGCGTCGCGGCCATGGTGAGGACCCAGCCGATGAGCAGGGCGGCGAGCGTGCGGGTCGTGCGGAACCCGAACCGATCCGGGCGCGGCAGCGAGCGAATCTGGGCGGCGGTCTCGACCAGTATCGAGTAGGTGAGCTGCAGCCAGGCGATCCAGCCGACCAGCACGAGCAGCCCGAGCAGCAGGCTGCCGTCGTCGGGTCGGGACAGCGCCACGACCACGTCGTCCACGGTCGGTAGGTCATCGGGGAGGAACCGCGACCCGAGCAACCACAGTACGGCCGGGACTCCCGCGACCAGCCCGGCCAGCGTGAGCAGCGCGACCAGCCCGCGCACCAGCCGCAACGCGATCATCACTCACCATCCGGGGCGGACGGCACGACGTCGGCCTCGGCCGAACCCGTCGCCGTGATCTCGTCGATACCGACCAGTCCGAGGAGCACGGTGGGCCGGCGCAGCGTGACCTCCACCCGGATCCGGTCCGGGGCCACCACGAACACCTCACCGGTCACCCCCGCCGCGCCCAGGTACTCCCGGGCGGCCGCGCGTGCGTCGTCGGGATCCAGTGCCGCCTCGCCGCGCCGCACGGCCGCCAGGTCGACGGCCTGACCGCCCGCGCGGGCGGCCTCCTCGGCTACGGCGTCGGCGGTGGCGATCTGCTGGGCCTTGCGCGCTCCGTCGATCGCCAGCCCGCTGACCGCGATCAGCGCCAGCATCGCGATGGCCATCGGTACGCTCACCGACCCGCCGCCGCGTTCCCGTTCGTCCTCGGTCCGGGTCATCGCTGCCTTTCCCGGAACTCATCGAGCGGGCTGGCGAACGACGCATGGAGATCGTGCGTCCCAGGCGCCCCGGGCAGTGCCAGGTCCGACCACCGCACCTGGCACGCGACATCGGCCCGCACGACGCCTGGTTCGCCGAGCGGTGTGCCGAACTGGCTCGTGTCGATCCTGACCTCGACCTGCACGAGTGTCAGACCCTGGGATGCCAGCGCGGCTTCGGCCGCCAGCTGGCCCCGCACCTGGGCCTGGGCAGCGTCCCGCTCGATCGAGGCGATGCGCGCGGCCGCGCGTGCGGCCTGGTCACAGGCCGACTCGGCGGCCACCAGACGGCCGGCGGCGATGACGAAACCGATGAGCAGACCCATCAGGGTGGCCAGCAACGCGGCCTCGACCGACGGTCCGCCTCCCCGTTCCCCCCGCGCGTCAATGGGCGCGATCATGGTGTGACCTGTTCGATCGCGCCGGTCGCCTGCTTGGCGACGTGCAGTTCCAGGCCGGGCACGACCGCGAGCACGGTCCCGCTGACGCTCACCTGCAGCGTTGCGCCGTCGGCGCTGATCACGGCCTCCACCGTCGGTGCGCCGAGGGTGGTGCCCGCGGTACGGGCGATGAAGTCCTCGGCGCTGCGGCGGGCCTGCTCCGCGGACCCGACGCCGTAGTAGCGGCCCGACCGCAGCCCGTCCTCGGCCGCGGTGAGCGCGAGCTGGCCGGCGTGATACAACAGCGCGGCCTGGACGACGGCCAGGATGAACCCGATCATGGCGATCCACAGCAGCGCCATCTGCACGCTGGTCGCTCCGCCCCGTTCCCGGCTGTCGATCGTCGTGGTCATGACACTCGGGTCACTCGCCGAGGGCGCCGAGCTTGCGGGCGATGAATGCCCCGACTCCGGCGGCGATCGCGCCGGCCACGATGGCGCCGCCGGAGATGTGGAAGCCCTCGTCGGTGTTGCGTCCCCCGCCGCGGTCGTCGACCGGGCCCAGCCGTGCGCCCAGGCGTCCGATCACGTCCATGGCCAGCAGGGTCAGGGTCATGCGGATCTTCTCCATCGGTTCCTCCTCCGATTCGATGTCGTCACGAGCTCAGCAATGCGGCCGCGGCCGGGTACAGCACCCACGCCGCGATCAGGTAGACCTGGATGGCGCCGGGTGTGCTCATCTGGCCGGTCGCCCGGTTCGCGGCCGTGTGGGCGTCGGCGATGAGCTCGTCGTTGAGGCTCTCGGCCCGGGCGAGCAGGGTGTCGATCACGGCGCCGCCGTCGTGTCCCGCCGTCTCCGCGATCGTGGAAAGGTCTTCGAGCTCGCGGACGTCGATCTGGGCACCGAACCGACGCAGGCCCTCCCACGGCATCAGCCCGGCGCGTTCGGCCAGCTCGAGTTCACGGCCGATCCGACGCATCGGCTCGCTGTCGTCGAGCAGTTGGGGCGGGAGGCCGAGCGCGGTGGCGATGCCCGCCCCGCCGCGCCGCAGCAGGCTCACCTGCTGCAGGTAGGCGACCAGGACGTAGCGCAGCTCTTCTCGGACATCGTCGGCCCGATCTCGGGTGCGGCGCCCGTAGCTCGTCCAGCCGATGACGCCGCCGGCCACGCTGAACCCGGTCGGCACGACGACGGGCAGGCTCGCGTCCAGCACCAGCAGGACCACGGCGAGCACCGGTCCCATCGCTGCGTACGCCAGCGCCGTCCCGAGCCGTCCGGCGA
>JAKDLE010000333.1 GCA_030453005.1 Pseudonocardia sp.
CTACGAGGCGGCCTTCGCCCCACTCATCGATCGCGGGCTGCTCGCCATCGTGGCGGGCGGCGGCGCTGTGGGCGGCTACCGCGCGCAACACGAGGGCATCTCGCACGTGCACATCACGGGTAGCGCGGCCCCGCACGACCTCATGTGTGGGGCCGCGGCGACGGCGGCGCCCAGCGCCGGGCCGCGGGCACGCCCCGTCGACACCGCACCGCCACGACTCGACAGCGAGCCGACAGCAGCACTGTCCGCCGGTCACGCGAGCGCGGCGCCCCGGACACCCGCTTGCCGCGCCCGGGCAACCCGCACCCGGGCGCTGGTCCCGGCATGCCCGGTTGCGCCTGGCCACCGAGCCCGTCGAGCAGCATGTCGCACGTGCTCGTCTCGTGTCCACCAAACTCATGCTCATATCGCAGCATGCTATGGTCTACACATGGCCGTGTTGACCCAGCGTCTGCAGCTTCTCATCGACGAGGACCGCTTCGCCCGGCTTGCCCAGGAGGCCGAGCGCCGGGGAAGTTCGGTTGCGGCCCTGGTCCGCGAGGCGATCGACGCCACGTTCCCGCCGAGCTTTCCCAGTCGGAGTGCTGCGGCCGAGCTCCTGCTCGGCGCCGAACCGATTCGCATCGGAGGCTGGGCCGAGACGAAGGCCGAGATCGAGCTGATGTACGGGGGTGATGCATGACCGAGCCTGCACGGTCCCCGTTCAGCGCCGCACCGACGGGCGCGTCGGCGATGGCCGCACGCGAGCGGAGGTGACCCGCTTCCTGTTCGACACCGCAGTGTTCCTCTACGCCAGGGGCCAGCAGCACGAGTACCGCGCGCCATGTCGCGATCTGGTTCAGCGGTGCGCGGACGGGGTGTTCGCCGGCGAGGCCAGCGTCGAGATGGTCCAGGAGTTCGCCCACGTGCTGCGTCGCCGAGGTCTTGCCGGTGCCGCGGTGCGCGACGAGTCGCTGGCCGTGGCGTCGCTGTGTTTGATCCACGACTTCGGCGCACCCGAGCTGCACCTCGCGCTCAGCCTCGTCGCGACGACGCCCGGTCTGGGAGTCCGGGACGCGGTGCATGCCGCGACAGCGCTCCGCCGCGGGATCGGTCTGATCATCTCACCCGACAAGGCCTTCGACGCGATCAGTGGACTGGAACGGGTCGACCCGCACGAGGCCGCGGCGAGGCTGGGCTCGACGCCACCGGAACCTCGCCGGCCGCGCTGAGTCCGGGCCCGCGCCGGCACCATCCGGGCGCGAGCGCCGCGTCAACACCGCCGGGACGACGCTCGGGCGGCAGGTTGTCGAGCGGCACGGGATCGGGCGGCGGCTGCGGATCGTGATCCGTCTGCCCGGTGGCACGCAGCGGGGTTGTACAGGCCACGGCACCCGATCGCGACCGGCTCGATCAGGCGACGGCAGATCCTGCCGACCGAAACTGGCGGCAGTCAGACCGGGGCGGTGCTGCTCGATCCCGACCGGCTACCGCGGTCACGATGGATCACGCCGGGAGCCGGACGGCCGCGCCGCTCACGGCTATCCCGCCGGTCGGGTCGGCCGGGATGTCGACGACGAGCGTGCTCGACCGTCCCATCTCCACGCCCTGCGCGATCGTGACCCGGGCCGGCAGGTCGGCGGCGCCGATGTCGGCCAGGTAGGCGCCGAACGCGGCGGCGGCCGCTCCGGTCGCCGGGTCCTCGTATACGCCGCCGGGCGGGAATGGGTTGCGGGAGTCGAAGGTCAGCGGCCCGGTCCGGGGGACTAACTGCACCGTCGTCCAGCCGCTGCGGGGCATCAGCGCGCGGAGCCGGTCGTAGTCGTAGTCGAGCCGCGCGAGGCGCTGCCGCGTAGCCGCCGCGAGGACGAGATGCGACGCCCCGGCGTAGGCGACCCGCGGGGGGAGCGCGGGATCGAGCTCACCGGCCACCCACCGCAGTGCGGCCAGGGCCTCGTCGAGGTCGGCGGCAGCGACCGGGTGGACCCTCGGCGCGACGCTGACGAGCGTGGCAACCGGAGGGCCGTCCCCGTCGACGGTGGTGACCTGGACCGGCCCCGACCGCGTGTGTAGGACGAGCCGGCCCGGGCCGTACCGCTCCGCGTGCGCGACGGCCGTGGCGATCGTGGCGTGCCCGCAGAACGGGACCTCGGCCAGCGGGCTGAAGTACCGCACCTCGCGGTCCCGGAGATCGGCTCCGGGCAGCAGGAACGCGGTCTCCGAGTACCCGACGTCGGCGGCGATCGCCTGCATGGCCGGGGCATCGAGGTCACCCGCATCGAGGACCACACCGGCAGGATTCCCGCCGTCCGGGGACTCGGTGAACGCGGCGACCCGGTTGATCGGTCGCGAGGGTCAGGTCGCGGCGCTGCGCCGGATGCTGGGTGCGGAACGGCTGGTCACGATCGTCGGCCCGGGAGGCGTCGGCAAGACCCGCGTCGCGCTCGACGTTGCCGCGCGCCGGCGGTGGAGGCACGTCCCGGCGCGGGTGGCGCGACGGTGCTGCTGCTCGCGCCGGTGACCGACCCCGCCGCGATCCCGCACGCGCTGGCCGCGGCGCTGGATCTGCAGGTGGTCCACGGCGACGTGCTCGCCGCCTGCACCGCGGTGTTGCGCACCGAACCGCGGCTGCTCGTCGTCGACAACTGCGAGCACCTGATCGACGCCGCAGAGCGGGTGTCCCGCCTGGCGCCGCTGCCGGTCCCGATCATCGAGTCGGGCGACGACGGGCAGCACCTGACCGACGTGCCGTCCGTGGCGATCTTCCTCGACCGCGCCTCCCGCGTCCGGCCCGACCTCGCCCCGGGCCCCGCCGAGCTACGACTGGTCGCCGACATCGTGCGGCGGCTCGACGGGATGCCGCTGGCCATCGAGCTGGCCGCCGGCCGCCTGTCCACGCTGTCGCTGCCCGACCTGCACGAACGGCTCGATCGCTCGCTCGACCTGCTCGGCGGTGGGCGGGTGTCGGTCGACGCACGACACCGGACCCTGCGGGCCACGGTCGAATGGTCCTACCAGCTGCTCAGCGACGACGAGCGCACCCTGTTCCGAAACCTGGCGGTCTTCGTCGACGGGGTCGACCTGGGCACGGCCGAGGAGGTCGCGGCCGGGCTGGGCCTGGCCGAGGACCCGGGCAGCCTGCTCGTCCGGCTCGTGGACGCCTCGATGATCGACGCGGTGTTCGAGGATGTGGCTGCGCCGCCGGCGGGCGGGGGCCGCACCCGCTACCGGATGCTAGGCGTCGTACTGCCAGCATGCGGCTGCGGTCGCCGCGCTCGCCCGAGGCGCCTTCGACGAGGCCGTCGAGCACTGCCTGCTCGGCGAGCAGGCCGACCCGCATCCCCGCCACGGATTCCTCGGGATCGCGTCACTGGCGACCACCTACGCCGGGGATCTCGACACGGCGCGCACGCTGCACGACCGGGCCGTCCGCGTCGGGGTGGGGTCGCCCAGCACCCGCGGGTGGGTCGAGTACTACGGCGGCGAGATCGAGAACGCGGCGGGCCGGGCAGCACCGGCCGAGGAGTGCTACGTCCGGGCGATCGCGCTGGCCCGCACCTCGGGCGCCACCTTCCTGCTCGGCGTGGAGATGCCGTGGCGGAGCCAGTCGCGATCCAGCGCAGTACCGAGCGCCGGGATCGCGGCGGCGACCCGGAGCCCGGCCGGCGCAGTGGCAGGTCGTGCGCACACCCGGCCACACCAGCGGGCACCTGCGGATCGTCGACCAGGCGCTGGGCCCGCCGGTGGGCGGCTGGCCCTTCGCGAGCTCGGCCCGGGCAGCGACGAGTTCGTCGGCGATCTCCGGGGCGTCCCGCAGGCGACGGCGGGCCTCGTCCTGGACGGTGAGCTCCACACTCAGACGCCGCGACTGCAACGCGCTTCGGTGACCGCAGTTCGGAGCGTTCGTGGAGAACGGCTCGACGCGACGGGCAGGCCGAAGTCGGCCTGGGATCGCCCGGAGCGCTCCGGGTGTGTCGCAGCCCTGCCTGCGCGACTGGATTGCTCGTCGGCGCCACCCTTGGTTCGGGGAGCGTCGCGGGTCCACCGCCTCGAAGGTGGCACGCCGGTGGTGATGAGGTGGACGTCGACAAAGAGTGACGCGCCGGCCCGGAAGGAGATGGTCCGGGCCGACGCGTCGCTGGTGGAGGTCCGCTCTCTACTCGAACGGACCGTTCGTGATCAGCCCTCCGAGTGGTCCCTCGATGTACCGCGGGTCGGCGGGCGGGAACTCCGACTCGACGCCGTTGGCGCCGTCGGGCCGGTTGTCGCCGTTGAGGGCGTCCATGAACCCGAAGTTCGCCTCCCCGACCGTCTCGGTGACCGCGGAGCCGGCCTGGCCGGGGTTCTGGGTGCTGGGGAAGCCGCCGACCTCGTCCTCGTCGGCCGCCGCGACACCAGCTCCGACCAGCAGCAGGGCGCCCGCTGCGATCGTCAGTGTGACGCGCTTTGCTGTGTTCATGGGCTTCGTCCTCGTCTCTATGTGAAGGGGGGATGTGTGGGACGGGCCCCCGCAACGTTGCGGGGGCCCATCGGATCACATGTTCTCGGCGCCTGCGTAGATCGCCTCGCGGATGCGGTTGTAGGTGCCGCAGCGGCAGATGTTGCGGATCTCCTCGATGG
>JAKDLE010000334.1 GCA_030453005.1 Pseudonocardia sp.
AGTTGCGCCGGGAGCTGCCCGATGGAAGCGATGTCAGACCGGTCGTGCTCGCACGACCGGCAGTCGCACCGCCACGGGAAGAGTCCTGCGGGACTCAACGCCATCGCCGCGAGGCGGTGGCTCGGTGAGCGGGACAGAACGTCACGCTTCATCGAACGGTGGTCAACGCGTGGCTCGCGCACCTGCTGGGCATCGACCGGCCGCTGGCCTTCCCCCTCGACTACACCGGCCTCACGCGCGTCCTCGCCGGCCGAGACGGGCGTCGGGTCGTGCGCTCGGTCAACGAGATCACCCACGTCTCCGACCTCCTCACGCCCACCGGCGGAGCCCCGTGCGGCGTCCGGGTGGCGACCATTCGGGCGAGTTGCTCCCTTCGCCCGTGACCTTCGGCAGCTGGCTGCCTACGCTCGGTCGACGACCGGCGTTGGGGGAACGAGCGGATGACCGACGACCGAGGGCTGGGCCAGGTGCTCCTGGTCCGGGAGTTCCGGGCCGTGTGGGTGGCGGACCTGCTGTCGGTGACGGGCGACCAGCTCGCCCGGGTCGCACTCTCCGTGCTGGTCTACGGGCGGACCGGGTCGGCCACCTGGGCCGCGGCCACCTACGCACTCACGTTCCTGCCCGCGATCGTCGGCGGGGTACTGCTGTCGGGGCTCGCCGACCGATACCCCCGCCGTGAGGTTCTCGTCGTCGTCGACGTGACGCGGGCGGTGCTCGTCGGCGCGATGGCGATCCCGGGCCTGCCGCTCGCGGCCGTCTGCGCGCTCCTGGTGCTGGTGGTGCTGCTCGGCGCCCCGTACTCGGCGGCGCGCGGCGCGCTGTTGCCCGACGTGCTGCCGGGTGACCTCTACGAACGCGGCCTCGCGGTCACCCAGATGACGAGCCAGGCCGCGCAGGTCGTGGGCTTCGCCGCAGGTGGGCTGCTCGTGGCCACCGTCAGCCCGAGCTCGGCCTTGGCGCTCGACGCCCTGACCTTCCTGCTGGCGGGCATCGTGATCCGGCTGGGCCTGCACCGCCGGCCCCGCCCCCAGGCCGCAGCGGTCGACGGTCCGCGGGGCGGTCTGCGCGAGGTGTTCGCCGGGGTCGTCGACATCGCGACCGACCCGCGTCGCCGCGCGCTCGTCGTACTCGTGTGGATGGTGGGTCTCTACGTGGTGCCCGAGGCCCTCGCCGCGCCCTACGCCGCCGAGCTCGGCGCAGGCACGGCCGTGGTCGGGCTGCTGATGGCCGCCGACCCCGTCGGCAGCGTCCTCGGAGCGTGGCTGTTCGTCCGGTTCGTGCCGCCTGCCCGGCGGGCCCGCCTGATCGGGGTACTCGCCGTGGCGGCGGGCGTGCCTCTCGCCTGCACGGTGTTCCGGCCGGGGGTCCCCCTCGCGGTCGTGCTGTGGGGGGTGTCCGGGATGTTCTCGGTCGCCTACGTCATGCAGGCCCAGGCCTCCTTCGTCCGCGCGACGTCCGACGAGCTCCGTGGCCGGGCCATCGGCGTCGCCGCGGCAGGCATCCTCGCCGGACAGGGCGTCGCCGTGCTTGTCGGCGGGGTACTCGCCGACCTGTGGGCGCCGTCGCTGTCCATCGCGATCTGCGCCGTCGCGGGCGTCGTCATCGCCACGGCGGGCGCGATCGCCTGGCGGTACGCGCAGGTGGATACCCGCACGAGCCGCCCGCACTCCCTCACCGTGCGCTGATCAGCCCGTGAGCTGATCGACACGCGTCGGAGGTTCACCAGTTGTGGTTGCGCATGGCGGTGTCCTTTCGGTGGTCGGGGGGGAGTGTGGCGGTCTCACCAATTGTGGTTGCGCATCGAGCTCTCCTTTCGGCTGGCGCGGAGGGCGGTCCGGGTCCGTCGTCACGGAGCATTCAGTAGAGGCAGCACTACTCCGATCGGTCGTACCTGGAGCACCTAAACGAGGGCGTACCGCTCCTGGGTGACAGGTACTCTGCGCACGTCTAGTATCCATACGCCGTGACCCGCGTCGAGAGAGCGAATGTCGAATACGAGTGAATCGAGCAGTCGACCGCGGCGCTCGAAAGACGTACGGCGTTGGGCGCTGTGGACGTTGCCCGGGCACGTTCTCGTTCCCGTGCTGCTCGTCGAGTTCACTGCGTTGGCTCTGGTCGCGCTGCAGTTCGCCGCACACGGCCCGACTTCCCTCCCCGACTTCCGCCTGGCCGCATTGATCACCGTTCTCGGGATCGTGCACACGGAGATCTCGCTCGGCGTGGAGCGGGTGCGGCGTCGCGTCAGCGACGGGAACTACGTGGACCTGACGTCGGTGTGGACCTTCGCGGGCGCGGTCCTGCTGACGGCCCCCCAGGCCGGTGTCGTCGCCGCGGTCGTCTCCGGCCATCTCTGGTGGCGGGCGTGGCGGCTGCGCACCCCGCTGTTCCGGCACGCCTTCACGGCCTCGACGATCGTGCTCTCCTGTCTGGCCGCGTCCGGGGTGATGTCGTCCATCGCGGGTGGCGCACTGGGCACGGCCGACGACGGCAACCTCAGGCTCGCCGCACTCGTGCTCGCCGTTCTCGTCTACACGACGGTGAACAGTTGTCTGGTGGCGGGCGCGATCGCGGTCAGCAGCCCGCAGTTCGATCCCACCAAGGTGTTCGCCTCGTGGGAGGAGAACGTCCTCGAGATCGGCACCTTGAGCCTCGGAGCGCTCACCGCCGTCGTCCTCGTGGTCAACCCCTGGCTCGTCCTGTTCGTCCTGCCGCCGCTGCTGGTCCTGCACCGGGCCGTGCTCGTGCGTCAACTGGAGGCGGCGGCCAGCACGGACGGCAAGACCGGGCTGCTCACCGCCGCCGCCTGGCACACCCAGGCCGAGCGCGAGCTGCGGCGGGCGGAGCGTCGGGAAGGGCCGCGGGCGGTGCTGGTCGTCGACCTCGACCACTTCAAGGCCGTCAACGACACCCACGGGCACCTCGCAGGCGACCAGGTGCTCGCCGCCGTGGCCGACGCACTGCGCTCCGAGGTGCGTGACCGGGACCTGGTGGGGCGGTTCGGCGGCGAGGAGTTCGTGGTCCTGCTCGGCGGGCTGGACGAGCCGGGCGGTGACGGGAGGGGCCTCGAGGCCGTCGCGGAGCGCATCCGCAGGCGGATCGCCTCCCTGCGCGTCGAGATGCCCACCGCGGACGGCCCGCTCACCGTCGCCGGGCTCAGCGCCTCGGTCGGTGGCTCGCTGTACCCCGGCGACGGCGGCGACCTGCGCACCCTCCTCCACGTGGCGGACACCGCGCTGTACGCCGCCAAGCGGGCTGGGCGCAACGCCGTGCGGCTGGGGGTCCAGGTCCCGGCCCAGGTCGATCCGCTCGCCGAGCCGGTCGGGCCGCGGGGGTCGGGCGAGCCGCCCGCCGCGTACTGACGCTCACCCGACGTCCACTCACGGAGCGTCACCGGCCGGTGGCCGAGTCTCACCCATCGTGGCACTACATGCACCCTGACACGTCATCTCGACCTCAGTAGCCTTTCCTTCTGTACCGGTCGGTCAGGAAGGGAGGACGCCGTCGTGAACGTGCTGTCACCCGCTCCGGGCGCGGCCCCCGCCTCGACCCGGCGGACGCCCTGGGCGCTGTGCGGACTGCGGCCCCGACTGGTCGCCGTCGCCCTGCTCGTCGAGGCGGTCGCCGTGGGGCTGGCGGTCGCGGGGCTCGTCTCCCTGCCGTCCGGCGGCGGGCCCGTGGCGGCCGCACTCGGGCTGACTCTGCTCAGCGTCGTGCACACCGAGCTCGCCACCGGTATCGAGCGGGTCCGCAGGCGCACCGCCGAGACGTCCTACTTCGACCTCAGCTCGGTGTGGACGTTCGCCGCCGCACTGCTCCTGCCGCCCGGGCTCGCCGCGGCCGTCATCGTCGTCGTCTACCTGCACCTGTGGCACCGGGTGTGGTCACCGGCGGGAGTGCCGCTCTACCGGCACGTCTACACCACGGCCACGGTGCTGCTCGCCGCCCGTGCCGCGCACGAGGTCGCGCCGGGGACGTTCGCGACGGGCACCGGTGGCCTGCCGACCGGGCTCACCGAGCCGTCGGCCGTGGCCGCGATCGCGCTGGCCGTCGTTGTGTACGCGGTGGTGAACACGGTCCTCGTCGGTGCGGCGATCGCGCTCACGGGTCACGGCGCAGGCCTGCGCGGCCTGCTCGGTCGCTGGGACGACGCCGCGCTCGAGGTCGCCACCCTGTGCATGGGTGCCCTCGCGGCCGTCGCGCTCGGATCCGCGCCGGGCCTCGTCGCGCTGGTGCTGCCGCCGATCCTCGTGCTGCACCGCGCCGTGCTCGTGCGCCAGCTGGAGGTGCAGGCCAGCACCGACGCCAAGACGGGTCTGCTCAACGTCGCCACCTGGCAGGCCGCGGCCATGCGCGCGCTGCGGCGCACGCAGCGCAGCGGCACGGGCGCGGGTGTGCTGATCCTCGACCTCGACCACTTCAAGGTGGTCAACGACACCCACGGCCACCTCGCGGGCGACGACGTGCTCGCCGCGGTGGCCACGCAGCTCCGCCAGGGGGTGCGTGAGCAGGACCTCGTCGGCCGCTTCGGCGGGGAGGAGTTCGTCGTGCTGCTCCCCGACCTGCCGGTGGGCGGGCCCGGGCGACGCGAGCTGCG
>JAKDLE010000335.1 GCA_030453005.1 Pseudonocardia sp.
TGGATCACCTACGACCCGGACCGCACCGCGAGGAGCACCGTGGCGGCGTTGTCGGCTCGCGTCGCCGACGGCGCGCACCTGATGATGTCGCCCCACCCGGGGCTCAGCACGCGGGTGTCACTGCAGGCATGGGGGCACCGGCTGCCCCTCGGCTCCCCCGACGACCCCCGCTTCGAGCAGTTCATCCTCGCCCTCGCCGGCAACCCGCACACCTCCCCGGAACCGGACGCCGGCTGCGGCCCGGCCCGCTGAAACGCCTACGGAGACGACGCATGACGAACCCGAATCACGCCCGACTTACCTCGCGAGGGCCCGCAGCCCTGGCCGGGCTCACCCTGGCCGCCCTCGCGCTGACCGGCTGCGCAGCACCCGCTCCCACTTCCGCCGCCGACTCCGGCGGCCCGGTCTTCGCCCACGTTCACGGACTCGGCGTTGATCCTGCCGATGGCGCTATCCAGGTGGCCTCGCACGACGGCCTGTTCCAGTCCGGCCCCGACGGTCTGGTCCCGGCCGGTGTCCCCGGCCGCGACCTCATGGGCTTCACCATCACCGGTCCCGGCCCCTACCTGTCGAGCGGCCACCCGGCACCGGGCGATGACCTGCCCAATCCACTGGGGCTCGTCGAGACGCGCGACGGTGGCACCACCTGGACCCCGCTCTCGTTGACCGGCGAGGTCGACTTCCACGCCCTCGATGTCTCGCAGGGCACGGTGTTCGGCTACGACGCCACCAACGGTCTGCTGCGCGCCAGCACCGACGGCGGACGCAGCTGGGAGGACCGCGCGGAGCTGGAGGCGCTCGACATCGCCGTCGACCCCGCCGAGCCCGCCCGCGTCCTGGCCACCACGGCAGGCGGAGTCGTGGCCAGCACCGACGGCGGACGCAGCTTCGGGGCCCCGTCGGGACCGCAGCTCGCGTACCTCTCATGGGGGCCGGACGGCGTCGTCCACGGCCTCGACACCGGCAGCACGGTATTCACCAGCCGCGACGGCGGCTCCACCTGGCAGCAGGCAGGCACGGCCCCCGGGGGGCGGCCCCAAGCGATCACCGCGACCGACGACGTGCTCCTCGTCGCCACCGCGGGCGGGGTCTACCGGTCCGACGACGGCCGCACATTCGCGTCGGTCGGATGACGAGCCTCACCGCGATCAGCACGACCAGGCGAATCCGCTACAGCGCAGCGAGAAGCTCCCTGCACGCCTGCTCGCACCCGTCGGCGCCAATGCGGTCTGGTCCACCGAGGCGTACCCGGCGGCACGATCCCCACGTGCGGCGCCTGTCGTCAACTCAGGCGCGCAGGCCGCCGCCGACTCGGACGAGCGCCCGAGAACGAGTACCGGAGCAACCCAACGGAGATGAACACCCCCACCAGCACGGCCGCGGCCAACCATGCGAGGTGCGTGGCGAGAGCGTAGGGCCAGAACATGGTGACGCCGACCCCGGTCAAGGTGACGATCAGCAGAGCCAGGGCGGGCCACCAGATGCGGCGCCACGACGACACCAGGACCACGACGGGTACCCAGTAGGACAACTGGCTGGCGGTGCCCAGGCTGCGCACCGCGTCCGCGGGAGCAACGGCGCCGGGGACCGCGTCGACCCACGACCCGAAGAACATCGCGGTGCAGTGGAACACCAGCACGAGCACGCTCAGGCCTGCCACGAGCAGTTCGACCCGGCCGATCGGGATCGCGTGTCTGGCGAGCAGCGGGCGTCCGACACTCCACCTGACAACCGCCGCGAACACCGACACAGCGAGCAGCCCCGTCCAGAAGATCGGCTGGTCCATCGGTGTACACCTCTCTCAGCTCGACCCCTCGGCTCAGCCTACCGATTCGCGACTCGGCGGCGGGCAGTGATCGGGTCCGTCGTCCTGCCTCGCCGGCATGTCGTGTCGCCCGGCGAGATGACAGGCGGGACAGATGCTCCGACACAGCCCCTGACGGTCGGATCAGCGACGGGTCGTCGGCCGTGCAGCGCGGCTCGACCTTCCGACAGCGCGTGCGGAACCGGCATCCGGAGGCAAGGCGCGCGGGGTCGAGCGGATCCGCGACGAGCAGGATCCGCCGCCGAGACGCCCGGCCGAGGGGGTCGGGCACGGGTACCGCGGACAGGAGCGACTGGGTGTACGCGTGGGTCGCCCCGCCGAGCACCGCGTCTCTCGGCCCGGACTCCACGATCCGGCCCACGTACATCACCGCGACGCGGTACCCCTCCGACAGCACCGTTGCCACAATCTCGCGGGTGTCCCCTTCCTCGATTATGAAGACGCCGAACCCGAGCTGCGGTATGCGGGAGCCGTCGTCGAGCTCGATGTCGGGGGCCCTGCTCGACCATGGCCGAACCGCATCCGAGCAGACACCTCGCCCGGCCGGTGTGAGCCGGAGCAGGCGTCCGGGTACGGGATCCAAGCGGACACCGCTAATGAGGACTCGTCAGCTTGATCTCGCCGTAGGCCAATGTGTGCAGCAGCGCCGTGATCGTCTCGTCCAGCCATCACTGTCGCCTCGTCCTCGACTACTTCACCAGGAACCCGGCTTCGACCGGCAGCGTCACGACGGTGACGAACTTGGCCTCGTCGCTCACCAGCCAGGCCACGGCGTCGCTGACGTCGGTGGGCTCGACGACCGGGACGGGCATGAGATTGGCCGCGGTGTCGGCGGCGTGCGGGTTCTCTTCGAGCCATCACCGCCAAGATCACCGTGATGTTGTCGGTCGACCACAGGTTCCCGGTGCCGGCACGAACTCCACCTTCCCGTGGGATCAGAGCCTCCACCACATCCGGGGCGCTTCAGTTGAACCGGCTTGTTCAACGCTGCGCCGCCCTTGTGCTCTCCCAACACTCGTGATGCGTCACGCCTTGCCGCGGCCCGCGCCGGAGTCCACGAACTCATGCGTGGCGCCGGTAGCGTGCCCAGCGGTTCCCCCGAACTGGCGGACGCGCCGGGGAACGACGCGGACGCGACGTGATCGCATTCTGCTGATCGTCAGCTCATGTCGATCCAGGGGATCCGATGCCCGATCATGCGTCACCTCGTGTCCACCGACATGACGGCCCCACCGTGGCCGGGGTCGGCGGTGGCGTGGGGACGACGACCGTCGCCTGCGCGTTGGGCGGAACGGACCGTGGCGTCTTCACCGGCCGAGCGGTCGATGTTCTCGTGTGCCGGAGCACCGCCGACTCGGTGATCCGGGCGGGGCGCGCGGCGCAGTTGGTCGGCGGGGTCGGGCCTCGGCCGGTCCTCGCGGTCACGGCCGTCGACGGGGCGCGACCGACCCGCGCACTCCTTGCGCGGCTGCGCCTGCTGGAGCCGCACGCTGCTGCGGTGGTGCTGCTGCCGCACGTTGGGCTCTGGCGCACTTCCGCGGCACCGCTCGAGGGCGTCCGGCAGATTCTCGGTCGATCGTTCGACGAGCAGCCGCGCGCTACGCGCGGATTCGCCCGCGCCATCGGAGAGTTGTCGGCCGCGCTCGGCTCAGGTTCCCGCTCGACCGCGACAGCAGTCGGACGGACAGCGCCACTCCACATTGCATCCAGCCGAAGGGAACCCTCGTCGTGAAGATCGACCTGCTCAGCCCGACCGCCATCTGGCTTGCCGTCGCACCGCCGAACCCCGACGCCACGGTGCCGCCCGGGCTCGGTGACTTCGCCGACCAGATCCTGGGCTGGCTGAAGTGGGGAGTCCTGTTCTCCGGAGTGCTCGGCATCCTGGTCTGCGCGGTCATGATCATCATTGGTCGTCGGAACCGGTCCGCGACCGCGTATGAGGGTCTCGTCGGATCCGCCTGGATCCTGGGTGGACTCGCGTTGGCCTCCGTGGCGGCCGTCATCGTCGGCGCATTCCCGGTTTAGGAACTCGACGATGAGCATCGCCCTTGCCGCCGACGGCCGCCGCATGCGAAAGCGACGTCAAGCCCTCGTCGCCGCCAGCGTGACAACAGCATTGCTGGTGATCGGCGTCGTTCTGTCCGTGCCAGGCGACCAGGCCGAGGTCGTCGCGCCGCCGGATCTGGTGGGCCTGGTTCGGATTCCGGGCGGGGTCGCCGCCGTCTCCCACCGTCACGGCCCGGCACTCATCGCTGACGGGCGCGCCGCCGGTTTCACCCATGACGAGCTCGGCGCTGCGCTGGCCGCAAGCAACCTCGCACCACGGGTCAGCTCGGCGGCCGGAACCCCGATCTACGAGGCGACGATTGCGGAGCAGAGCTGGGGGGACGCAGTCGGCATGCTCGCGCGCCTGCGAGCCGAGCTGCCGGCGTCGGATTCGGCAGCGGCAGGACCCGCGACGGCGGCGCGGTCGCTGTACTACCGAATCATCACCGGTGACCCGCACGGCGACTACACCGTGGTGTCACTCCTCGCCGACACCGAAGAGGCCCACAGCGCCGGTGGCTTGGCCCGCGTCGATCTGACGCTGCGGTGGGTCGACGGGGACTGGCGAGTGCGCGTCCCTACCCCGCGGCCGTCCCTGCACCCGGACGCCACTGGTTATGTCCTGCTCGGAGCACTGCCGTGATCACGGTGCTGGCCCAGGCGCAGGAGGAGTGCGGGACGTTCGACCTCGGCTGCAAGGCGAGCCAGGCCGTCGGGGGCGT
>JAKDLE010000015.1 GCA_030453005.1 Pseudonocardia sp.
ACCGGCCCCGCGCGCACCCGGCCGCCCGCCGCGAGCGGTTCGCCGTGCTGGTGCACAGCATGCAGGCGGGGGCGGCGCCGGTCGACATCGCCGACGCCGCGGCGCCGTTGCTGGCCTCACCCTTCCTCGAGGAGACCTTCGAGTCGCACGTCGCGGCGCTCACGGCGTTGTTGCAGGCCGAGTGGCACAGCAGAGCGGTCGAGCACACCGAGACCCTGCTCGAGCACGTGCGCACGCGCAACGCACCGACCTGGCTCGCGATCCTGCTCGCCATCCGCGGCGAGCTGCACCTGCGCTCCGGCGAGCTGGAGCAGGCCCGCTCGACGTGCCTCTCGGCGGTCTCCGCCATCGGCATCAACGGCTGGGGCGTCGGGATCGGGGTACCGCTGTCCTCGGCCGTCCTCGCCTGCGTCGCGATGGGCCGGCACGCCGAGGCGGCATCGTTGCTGCAGTCGCCGCTGCCGCAGGAGATATTCGAGACCCGCTACGGCCTCGCGGTACTGCGGGCCTGCGGCATCGTCGCCCTCGCACTCGGGTCGGCACCGGAGGCGCACGAGTCGTTCCTGCAGTGCCGCTCGCTCGCGTTATCGTGGAACATCGACGCACCGACCTACGCGCCGTGGCGCACGGACCTCGCGCAGGCGTCCCTGATGCTGGGCGACGGTGACGCGGCGCATCGGCTCGCTCGGGCCCACCACGAGCGCCACGCCACCGCAGGCCCGCGCGTGCGTGGGCTCGCGGCCCGGGTGCTGGCCTCGACGGTGAAGGGCGCGCAACGGCTCGCCGTGCTCGGCGAGTCGGTGGACCTGCTGCGTACGGCAGGCGACGGGTACGCCCTCGCCGGTGCACTGCTCGACCTGGCGCGCGCCCACGCCGCGCTCGGCCACGAGACCGACGCGCTCGCGGCTGCCAGGGAGGCAGCCGTACTGGCCGGGGCCTGCGGTGCCGAACCACTCGCAGGCGACCCGCTGATCGCGCGGGCGGCCGCCACCCGTGCCGAGCAGCCGTCGCCGCCGAGCGACTGCTTCCTCACCGACGCCGAGCAACGGGTCGCGGTGCTCGCGGCAGGCGGGCACTTGAACAAGGACATCGGCAAGGAACTCTTCATCACGGTCAGCACCGTCGAGCAACACCTCACGCGGATCTACCGGAAGCTGGGGATCTCGAAGCGTGCCGACCTCGGCCCCTGCCTCAACCACTACACCTTCGCCCCGCGCAGCTGACACCCCCTACGGGTTCCGATAGGGGTTGTCCGCACATCGTCGGCCACTAGAATCGGTGTTGTATTCGCCACAGTCTCCGACTGAGGCGCTGCGCAGTTTCCGGCGCGGATTCACCCGCCATTCCCTGGGTGCAATCCAAGCCTTTGTGCTGGTCGCAGGAGTTGGCTCCGACAACGACGAAAACAAGGAGAGGGATTCTCGTGAATCTCGACGGTGGCACGGCTTGGTCCCACGGCGAGCCGGTGGAGGTGGTCCTCGAAGGTGGACCGCTGGGTATTCCCCGGTCGATGAGCACCCCGGCAGGGGCGGAGATCGACCGCATCAAGATCCAGCACCTCAACGGGTACGAACACTTCGAGCTGGACCCAACGACCGCCGATTCGGTCCCGCTCCACTTCTGCTGGACGATGCGCACCAGGATCGCGGAATAGGTTGTCCGAATCCGCCGGCGGCTCCGTGAATTGCTCGTGCCGTGCCGGTGGTCCATGCTCGTGAGAACCGGTGGCCTCCGTTGACCGCTACGCTGACCAGGTGGAGTCGTGTCGATTTGGGACGCTCGATACCCCACAGAATCGTGTTCGTCTCCGGCCGTTGCGTCTTCGCTTACGACGCGATGCTCGACCTGATGTCGTGGTGGGCGAAAGGACGCAGCAACGAGCGTCACGTGGAGTCGCGGATCGGCGACGCGCGGGGCGATCTGGCCCGCGGGGCCGACCGGGCGGCCGTGATCCGATCCGTGGTGCAGGTGTTCCGCGGCGCTGCAGTGGCCGATCTCGAGGCCGTCACCCGAGATCATCTCCGCCGGGCACACCCCTGGGCGCGGTCCCCGCGCCTGTCCATGCCGGCCCGGACGGCGGCGGAGTCCGGCGTCGAGGTGGTCCTCGTCTCCGACATGGCGTTGTACGGCCTCGCCGAGGAGATCTCGGGGGTCGACGCCCTCCTGTGCTCGTCACCGGTCTGCTCCGGCGGGCGGCTCACGGGCGAGATCGCGCTCGTGTCGGGGGCGGCGGAACGGCTCGCGGCAGCCGTCCGGTACGCCGAGGAGCGCCGCGTCGACGCCGCCGACTGCGTCCTGCTCCACCGCGGCGACCTCGAGGACGCAGCGCTGCTGGACCTCGTGGGTGACGCGGTGGAACTGGACCGCTCGGCACCGGCGGGACGACCCGACCTCGGCCGTGTGGCCGGCCTGTGATCAACACGCGACTGGCCCCAACGCCCAGGCTGGCGATCGTCGACCGACCTTCTGCACGCCGAGACCGGAACGAGGGTCGACCTCCGCTTGATGCCGCCCGAGAGTGTCGTCAGATGTCGAGTGGCGTGGGCGCGACTCACCGGTCGCACGAGGTGCGTTGTCCACGGCGACCCCAACCGGGGCAACATCCGCATGACCGAGGATTGCGTCGCGATCATCGACTGGGACGAGTCACACGTCGATGTCCCCGACCTTGATCTGGCGCTGCCGCACAACGCCGCCGGTCTCGATGACGACGCCTACGACATTGCGGCGCAAGCGCGGGCAGATTGGGAAGCCGCTGTCTGCTGGGACCACAGCGGCACCGATCGGTTTGCAGCCAAGCGCCTCGCCGAGGTTCGAGCGTTCTGGGCAGTAGCCGCAGATCGGCTGATCACACCCAGCGCTGCTTGATAGCGCACGGGGACCGCAACGGCCTCACTTCGTCACCCCGACGACGAGCAGCGCGCCGAACGCGACCCGCCCGTCCGAGACCGGACGCCGCGGGACGGAGAGGTCCTTCTCCCCGCACCTGTCGCGCAGGCGCTCGAGCGCACGACGGGCTGCGAACGCCTTCGCGCGAGTCCCAAGCTGGCCGGTGCGGCGGGGATCAGCTGACGGGGGCGAGGCCGTTCGCGAGGGTCACCAGCCAGATGGTGCGGACTTCTTCTGCACCGCCCCGTCGCCTGGGACGACGAGTCAGCGCGACGGTGTGGTCGCCGACGCTGGAATTCCCGAGGTTCTTGTTTGAGTCGTACGAGAGCGGTCGCCGTAGGCGGTTGCGGAACGCCGGGGACAGGCGGGTGGAGGTTTCGAGCAGGGCGGCCCAGCTCGCGCGGCTCACCGTGCGGCCCGGAGCAGGTGGTCGAGCACGGCGTGCTTGACCCGCGGGTCCTGCGTGTTGTACATCGAGCCCGCCGCTACCTTGCGGTCGCAGTGGTGGGCCTGCAGCGGCCAGCCGTCGGGCCAGGCGATCCGTCGCCCGCCGGTCGTGCCCACGTGCGACACCAGGTCCTCCCAGTTGTAGCTCAGGTCCTCGCGGTCGACGAAGACGTCCACGTCGAAGGCGCCGAACCGCGTCGCCGCGGGCAGGAAGCGCTCGCGGTCGTAGGCGACGAGATGGGTCGAGACCCGGTTCACCGACCGGATCCCGGGTGCGACGGGCGGTGCGAGGTCGTCGAGGCCCCAGGCCCAGTCGCCGTGGTCGGCCATGGAGCAGGCCGCGACGACCTCGGGGTGGGTCTCGAACAGGTCCCGCCACGCGGTCAACGGGTCGAAGGACGGGTCGAGCCGCTCGACGAGGACGTCGTCCTCGACGACCACGACGTAGCGGCTGCGCCCGCCGAACAGCCGATGGTGCCCGTTGTTGGACCGGTCCCCGCTCGCCGTGAACCGCTGCCGCGACCCGAACCGGATCTCGTCGACCCCCCACCGCTCCTGGCGATCCAGCAGCTCACGAGCGATCTCCACCGGTGTGCCGTCGCAGTGCACGACGACCTCGTAGGTCTGCCGCGTGCCCGCCGTCAGCGCGTCGAGGCACCGGGGGAGCGTCCGTTCGAGGACCGGGAGGTCGGCGTGGAACAGGAAGACGAGCCGGAACTGCGGGTCGTCACCGGCATCGCCGGCTCGGGCCACTTCGGTCAACTGCAACTCCCTGACGGTCGCGGTGGCAACATGATCGGTCGCAGAACGTATCCACGGGTTCCCGTGGCCGGAGCCGAACGGATCGGCATCACCTGAACGGAGCAGCGCCGACGAGAGGGCACGGTGCGGGACGGGCAGGGTCACCACTGTCGTAGTGCCGCTCGTGCCGTCCGGTAGTACCGGCCCTCCGGCGCGTCCGGCTCCGCGTACTGCGCGGCGAAGTGGACCACCGCAGGCGCGACGTGCCGTCCGTTCTTGACGAAGCTCGCGTGGCCTCCGGCGACGTCCAGCTCGGGTTCGCCCTGGAGCCCGAGCAGACTCACCGAGGTGTCACCGTCCCTCGGGTCGGCCATGATGCCGTGGCGGGCCAGCGCGACGGCCAGCAGCGGCTCGTCGGCGATACCGCCGTTGAACCGGTCGAGGCCGAGCTCGCCGTAGCGGCTCGCGAGCTCACGAGCGAACCCGAACACCGCCCGCGTGACGGGGGTGTCGGCGAAGTAGAGGACACCGCCGTTGAACTGCGGGATGCTCGAGCTGCCCGCGAGGCGACAGAGCGCGGGGACGTCGCCGTACCAGTGGCCCTCCGAGATCTGCCGCCCGAGGACGACGATCTCGCGGCCCCGGTACCGCTCGAGCACGAAGCTGACATCGCGGAACACCAGGCTGTCCGAGTCGAGGTACAGGGTCCGCTCGAACGGCGAGTGCAGGTCGAGGTCGAGCTTCGCCCGGCCGTCGGCCGGAACGCCCGGAGGCAGCGGAACGACGTGATCGAACAGTGTGTCGAGGAGCGGGTCGGTGGGCCGGTCCGTGACGACCGCCAGCGCGAGCGACGGGCTGTGCAGCCGCAGCGACCGGGTCAGGTCGGCAGCCTGGGCGTGGTAACGGGCTGCCCCGTAGGTCATGACGGTGACGCCGTACCCGGCGGTCCGCTCCCGGGGGCTCCTCGTCAACGTCAGGTCCTCGCAACGCTCGTCCACGGAGTCCCCCTCGGCTGCGGGCCGCCCTTGCGGCCACCTGGCTCCCAGTAGGCCTCATCGAGGCTTCGCCGGGCGAGAGGAGCCTTTCGGACAGGCCCGTTGTCCGAAAGGCTCCTGCGGTCGGTAACGCGCTGCCCGCCCCGGTCGGGAAAGCTCCCGGTCGTGACCACTCCACGTCCGGCGACCTCCGCGCCGTGCTGTCCGCACCGGCAGCCCGGGTGCACGCTCTGGCCGACGGGGCTGCCGAGCGCCGGTAAGTCCACCATCGCCGAGGGGGTGGCCGACCTGGTCCGGGCCGCCGGCCGCCCGGCCCAGGTGCTCGACGGTGACGACATCCGGCGGCACCTCACCGCGGACCTGGGGTTCAGCCGCCGGGACCGCGACGAGAACGTCCGGCGGATCGGGTTCGTCGCGAGGATGCTCGCGCAGAACGGGGTTGTCGCGCTGGTACCGGTCATCGCCCCGTACGAGGCCGCCCGCCGGGCCGTGCGGGCCCAGCACGCGGAGCACGGCATCGCCTTCGTCGAGGTGTACGTGACGACACCGGTCGACGTCTGCGCCGTGCGAGACGTGAAGGGGCTTTACGCGGAGCAGCGGGCCGGCCGGTTGACCGGGCTCACCGGTGTCGACGACCCGTACGAGGAGCCGCGGAGCCCCGACCTGCTGGTACCGGCGCACGAGCAGTCCGTGACGCAGTCCGTGAACGCCGTCTTCGACCGCCTGACACGAGCCTGGTAGCGCTGTCCGCCGGACCGGACAACTTCCGCGAACGCGTCGTTCTCCCGGTTGAGGCGGCGTACGGTCCTGTCCCGGACACGCAGTGTCCGTGGGGCGGGCGGCCCAGGCGGACGCTCGTGGCCGGACCGGCTCCGTGGCGATGTCGAGGAGGTGTGATGAGCCGCAGGACCAAACCGGTGGACCCGACGTTGTCACTGGCTCACTTCTTCGGCGCGGAGTTGCGGCGCCGCCGCGAGCAGGTGGGGTGGAGTCAGCAGGATCTCGCGGACCGTGTGCTGCACGGTGTGGACCTCGTTCGTAAGGTGGAGACCGCCGAACGCTTCCCGTCGTCGACGCTCGTGACCTCGTGCGACGACGTGCTGGGCGCGAACGGGGCTCTGATCCAGACGTTGCCGCTACTGGAGCGTGAGCACGCGCTGCGCTCGCGGCGACGACCTGGTCGAGGAGGTTTCGACGCAGCGGACAGCGACGCAGCCGTGCTGGACTGGCTGATCGAACCGCCCCGGGCCAGGCCTGCCGCCGAGCGGGTCGACGACGCCGACCTCGTGGTACTCGACCGGTTGCGGACCGGTGACCGCCGGGTGGGCGCCGGGGCCACCCATTCCCGGGTCGTCGCCCGGATCGAGAGCGGCCTGGACGATCTCGCCGCCCGGGCACCCGGACTGGCCGTCGGCTTCCTCGAACTCGCCGGGTACCAGTCGGTGGACCTGGGCGCCGACGACCGTGCCCAGCGGCACTACCTGCGCGCCATGCGCATCACCAGCCGGGCGGGCGACCGCCGCTACGGCGGCTACCTCGTCGGGGTCAGCATCGCTCACCTCGCCCTGCACGTCGACGACGCCGCGCGGGCCGAACGGTTCGCCGGTGCCGCCCTGCGCGGCACACGGTCGGTGTCCACGCCGGCGATGCGGGCCGCGTTCCATGCCGTGCTGGCGCGGGCCCGCGCTCGTCGCGGCGACGAGCCGGGGTGCACCGCGGCCCTGCTCCAGGCCGACACGGATCTCGCGCGGAGCGTCCCGGCGGAGGAGCCGGAGTGGATCCGGTACTTCGGCGAGGCCGACCTGGCCGACGAGAGGGCGCACTGCTCGTTCGACCTCGGTCGCGATACGACGGCCCATCGCGAGGCGTCCGGTGCGGTGGCGATGCTCGATCCCTCACGGGTGCGCAGGCTGGCGATGGACACTGCACTGCAGGCATCGGCCATGGCCCGCTCCGGCGAGGTCGAGGGCGCGTGCATCGCCGGTAGGGCGGCCGTGGACTTCGCGGCCTGCACTACCTCCTACCGCAGCGTGCAGCGCGTCACACAGATGCTGGCACAGCTACAGCGGCACACGGACCTGTTGGTCGTGCGGGAGCTTGTGGACCACGCAGCAGCGGTGCTGCCGCCACCGCCGATGCTCAGGCGGACCGGGAGCTGAGGTACTGCTCGTAGGCGGCCAGCTCGCTGGTCAACGCCGTGACCAGGCCGGGCCCGGACAGGTAGTGCCCGACCCCGGGCAGGTCGACGAACCGCACGAGCAGGCCGCGTTGCCGGAGTGCGTCAGCCAGCTCGCTGACGTCGTCGAGGGGTGCGACGTCGTCGTCGCGACCGTGGATCAGCAGGACCGGCCGGCGCACCGCGGCGGGGTCGACGTCGGCCGCGTGGTGGGCGAGCGTGGCGGCGTGGGCGCGCTGGAACCGGGGAGCGGTGGTGACCCACCGGTTGGGGTGCACGACGGCGGACCGGGCCACCGCGAGCGCGAACGGGGTGTCGGAACGGCTGACGGCCCGCAGCGCGGTGTACCCGCCGGCACTCGCCCCGGCGATGAAGACCGCGTCTGCCTGGGCCTGCCCGTTCTCGACCAGGTGACGGGCCGCGGCGATGCAGTCGTCGACGTCCAGGTCACCCCATCGCCCGTCGAGAGCGGTCCGGAAGCGGCGCCCGTAGCCGGTGCTGCCGCGGTAGTCGACCTCGGCGAGGGTGAAGCCGCGGCTGGTGAAGAACTGGACCTCCTCGTCGAGCCGGAGGCGGTTGTTGTCCGTGGGCCCGGGATGCGCACGCACGATCAGGGGCGCAGGGCTGCCGTGACCCGGCCCCGGGGGATGGACGAGGACCGTCAGCGGCTCGGTGGAGTCGACGGTCAGGATCGTGGGCTCCCGAGCCGTGTACGGCGGGGTGCCACCGCTACGGACCATCCGGGTGGTGCCCGATCCGTCGGTGCTCAGCACGGCGACCCGCGGTCCGCTGTCGGGCCCGGCGCCGATGACGGCTACCCCGTGCGGCGTCGGCGCGAGGAACGGCTTGACGGAGGTGAACGGCATGGCCAGTTCGCCGACGGCTCCGTCCGGCTCGACCACGACGATCCGGCTGCGTGGCCCGTTCTCCGCGATCATCGCGATGCGGCCGCGGTCGAGGAAGGCGTAGCTGGCGTACCCCGATTCCCACGGGGCGGCTCCGCACTCGGCCGCCATTGGGGCGACGGACTCCAGCTCGTGGCGCCAGCGGTAGAGGTTCCACCAGCCGGACCGGTCGGACAGCAGGTACAGGTGCCCGTCGCGCCCCCACGACGGCTGGTGGGCCGCTTCCCCGGGGCCGCCCGCGACGCGACGACGGTCCTCGACGCGCGCGCCGGGGCGGTACCTGCCGACCCAGACCTCGGCCGCGTCCCACGGCATCACGTCATCCGCCCACTGCGTCCACGCGAGGCGATTTCCGTGCAGGTGTGGCGCCGCGAGGAACGGAGCTCGGTGGACCACGTCGACGCCACCCGTCGCCGTGTCGATGACCAGGAGGTCGTCACCGTCGGGGCCCTCCCGGACACAGCAGACCCGGCCGTTGTCCGCGGTCAGGTCCCCGTGCTGGTGTTCGGTGTCGGTGAGCCGTGTGCCCGTGCCCAGGTTCCACACCTGCCCGTCGCCTGCGCGGGTGGCGACGATGCCGGCGGACGTCGCCAAGTAGGGGCGGGCACCGTAGGCGTGCAGCCGATTACCGATCCCGGCGGGGAGCGTCGTCCGGACAGCACCTTCGTCGGCGAGGGACATCAGGACGTCCGGGCCCGTCTCGGCGCTCGACTCGACCCACAGCACCGCCCCGGCGTGCGAGGACAACCAGTCCAGCGACAGTCCTCTGCGCGTCAGGTCCTCCGCGCGGACATGCTCGGCCACGTTCACCTCCGACGTTCGGTGCGCCCTGATCGTCGGCTCCGTCGACGGGCCGACCGTATCGTGGAGCGCCCGGTGGGTCGTCCGAGAGCCGCGGGACGCCCGCCGACGACGAACGTCGTCGACTGATGGCCGGCGTCGGTGGTTCCGCCGACGACGGGCAGGCCGGGGGACCGGTCAGGAGCCCGTGTCCCCGGCCTGGATCGTGCCCAGGTGCCACCGGGGGCCGGTTTCGAGGTCGTGGTGCCAGACATGGGTGCCCGACATGGTGGCGGTCACGCCGAAGTCCGTCAGCCGGTCCGGCCGGCCGAGGTCGTTGTACACGGCCGCGGCCTCGTCGAGCGCGCGCACGAGGCGGGTCGGACCGGCCTCCCGCGTCTCGTGTCGACCGTGTCGGTCGGTCGCGTGCGCGATGTCGGCCCACGAGCCGTCCGGCGCCTGTAGGCGGGTCACGGCGGTACCCGTTCCGGTGGAGCGCCTCGCCCGGGTCGTACCCGGCGGCAGGTGCAGCTGGGCGACCAGGACCAGCGGGCTGTCGCCGTCGGCCAGCAGGACCGGGGCGAGCCGGGTACTGCCCGGGGCCTCGGGCCCACCCGTCGGAGCGGCCGGTCGTCGGACGGCGCGTCGGGTCGCCGCCACGCGTCGCGCCGGGAGGGGGCCCGTCCAGTCGAGGAAGCGTCCGACGAGCCGCGGCGGGTCCGCGGAGGGCGTGCCTGCGTCGGGGGCCGGACGCCGGAACAGCACGTGCCCACCGCCGCCCAGCCCTCCGGTGAGGCGGGCCAGCAGCCGCCCGCCCGGCCGGACGTGCTGCACCCACACGGCGGGGACGTCGTCGGACTCGTAGCCGACGAGCACCCGGTCGAACGGTGCACCGTCCCCGGACAGAGGGACGGGCAGGCTCCCGTCGCCCTGCCGTACCGCCACGTCCAGGCCCCGCTCGCGGACCCTGCGGGCCGCGTCCCGGAGCAGGTCCGGGTCGATCTCGACGCCGACGACCCGTCCCGGGCCGAGCCGGTGCGCGGCGAGGGCGGTCGTGTAGCCGCAGCCGATACCGAGCTGCAGCAGCCGCTGGCCGTTCTCGACGTCAAGCGCGTGCAGGCCGCGCACGGTCAGCTCGGGCGGCGGGGAGGTCGCGACCGGGTGCCGGTCGCCCCACAGGCCCAGTTCGGACAGCGCGACGGTCAGGGAGGCGTCGGAGTACGTCCGGCGCAGCCAACCGGGCGTGTCCGTGCCGGGGGTGTGACACTGCCAGTGCCCGTCCCGCGCGGGACCGGTGTAGTACGCGGGCACGAAGTGGTGTCGCGGCACGTCGAGCAGCGCGGCACGCCACCGGTCGTCGCGCAGGGCCCCCCGACGGGCCAGGACGTCGACGAGACGCTCGGCGTGGCCCTGCCAACCGGCGTCGGTGGGCCCGTTCACGTCGAGGTTCCGGCCGGTGCCGGCAGGTGGATCTCGCCGTGGTCGCCGGAGCCGGTCCGCACCGTCACCGCGACCAGCCGCGCGTGCCCGGGCGGTCGCGCCGAGCGCCGGTGCCACGTGGCGAGGTGCTCCGCGATCGCCTCGCACGTCGGCGGGCGGTCGAACAGCCGGGCCAGGGCGCGGTAGGCGTGTCGGGGGGCGAGGTGGGGGGGGATTTCCGTGCGCATGTCGTCGTCGACGACGACGCCCGGGTACACCAGCGTCGTGCTCTCGAACACCAGCACCGCGGTGAAGTCGTGGCCGTGCGGGCGGCCGGCGGGGTCACCGGGCTCCAGCCCTCGCAGCGACAGCGCCGCCGGGAAAGACACGCGCACGCTCCCCCGGTAGCGCGGCACGCCGCCGACCTCCCCGCCCACCTCGCCGCTGGTTCCGCCGATCAGCCTCACGCCGCCCGCCGTTCCCGGTCGCGGTCCACGACCGCGCGCAGTGACAGCGTCCGATACGACGGCCGCGTCTCCGTCGGCCGGAGGCGGTCGACCATCATGTACGTCGGCGTGGTCCGGCCCGGCTGCCACCGCACCTCGAAGATCCACGTCACCAGGCCGTCGGCCAGGAACGTCGCGGCGACCTCCCTCGCTGCGTCGAGCGAATCCCGGTCCGCGCGTCGCGCCTCATCCCGGACGATCACCCCCTCGTGCCTCTCGACGACCCGGCCCTGGATCTCGTAGTGTTCGTTCACGAAGCTCACTCCCGTCGCTCGACCGGCACACCTGGTCGGTCCGATGCCAGTGAGCCCGGGGTCACGGCGAAGTTCCAGGAACCTGGCCCGGACAGCGACGGTGTCCGAATGGGCCGGCGTCGGAGTGCGCGGCAGACTCCTTCGAGCGGTTTGGGTAAGACCGACGAGTGCCGCGGACGATGACCCGGCTCAGCTCGAGACCAGCGCGGCCAGGGTGCCGACGAGCAGGAACGGCCCCATGGGTATCGCGCCGGGGCGTCGCCCGAGTAGCCGGGCGACGAGCAGGACCGCGGCCGCTGCCACCCACGCGACCGCGGTACCGGTCACGACCGCGGGCCATCCCTGCCAGCCCATCGCCATGCCGAGCAGGCCACCGAACCTGACGTCGCCCGAGCCGAGCCCGCCGCGCGACGCGAGGGCGACGAGGAGATAGACGAGAGCCACCACGAACGCGGCGGCGAGGGCGGTGAGGAGGTTGCCCCAGCGCCTGCTGCCGACCGCCTCGAGGAGGAGCAGGCCGCCCAGCACGCCGTAGCCCGGAGCGATGACGCGTCGGGGCAGCCGCCGTTCGAGGAGGTCGATCGCGGCCAGGACGACGCCGACGCAGGCGAGGAACGCGAACGCGACGAGTTCGATCCCGTCGAAGCGCACGGCGAGGATCCCCACGGCGAGTCCGGTCGCCACCGCGCAGCCGCTCACCGACCAGCGGGAAGGTGGACCGCGGTGTTCGAGCAGGCGCGGGACCGCCACCGCGGCGAGCGTTCCACCGAGCACGGTCCCGGCGAGCGTCCAGCCCGCGGTGCCCCACGCCACGAGGGGCGCCAACTCCTCGGCGAGGACGAGGGAGCCGCTGCCCGTTGGGCTATTCATCCCAACGGGTGAACATGGTCGCGATCGCCTTCCGCACCATGAAGTCCGTACTCACGCACTTTTCGGTCCGTGCGGTTCGTGGGTGTACATGTGATCAGTATCGCTCGATGATCGGTGTTGGCGGTTGCTGAAGGGGAGGTGCTCGATGGTCGGCAGACGCAGGTACGTCCTGGTCGCGGCTCTCGTCCTGGTGGCCGGCTGCTCGGTGGGCGCGCCTCCGGACGGTCCCGACCCGTCACCGACACCGGTGGCGCCCTCCCCGCAGGCGCCGCCCGCGCCGTCGGCCGACGACCTCGCGGTGCAGGAGGCGCTCGCGGCGTACCGCGGGATGTGGGACGACTTCGTCGGCGCCGGGACCACGTCGGACTGGCGGTCCCCGACCCTGGGGCGGCACGCCACGGGCGTCGCGCTGACCAACCTCTCGCGCGGTCTCTACGCCGACAGCGCGAACGGTCTGGTGACCCGCGGCGAACCGGTCCTGTCCCCGGAGGTGTCGTCCGTCGAGCCGGCCGATGCCCCGGTCCGGGTGGTCGTGACCGACTGCGGCGACTCAACGAACTCGCTCAAGTACAGGGAGTCGGACGGAACGCTCGTCAGTAGGGGTGCCGGCGGGCGGCGTCTGATCAATGCCGTCGTGGAGCGGCAGTCTGACGGCTCGTGGAAGGTCTCCGACTTCGGCGTTCAAGAAATCGGGTCATGCTGACGCGGGCCGGCACACCGGTGATGATCGCGGCTACCGCCCTCGGCTTCCTGGTGGCACAACCACCGCCCGAGCCGGGTCCCGGTGGCGACCTGTGGGGTTCGGTGTCCTGCTCGGAGACGCCGTCACCGGCGTGCGATCTCGACGCGGGCTCCGGCGGTGGCTCCGCGCCACCACGAGATCCCGACCGGGCGGGTCCGGACGCCCGCGGTCCACGCGACGGTGGCGACGCCGAGGAAGATGTCCAGCCGGTGGGCGGGGTGCGCTGCTCGTACGTGATCAGCGACTACGAACCGCCCGGTGGCGGGATGCTGCCCGCCTCGTTCAGCACCGCGCGGGCACGAGCCGCGACCGCGGTCGTCGTCCCCATCGCCGCCGGGGTGCCAGAGCAGCAGCCCGCTCCTGGCGAGGACGGCGCCTGGTACCTGTGGCGCTGCTCGGGCGAGGGGTTCCGTGACTCGCTCTACCGGCCGCCGGTGTGGATCCCGGACGGCGAGCAGGCGCCGGGCGCGGCGGGGCCGTCACCCGCCGAGCTGGCCGCGCAGGCTCGCGAACGCCTGCGGTTGCCCGACCCGGCGGTCGCGGCGAGCCCGGTGGGTAACCAGCTGGTGAACCTGCCGACCTGGCTGTGGCTCGACGGCGACTGGGCGCCGGTCGAGGCGACGGCCTCGGTCCCGGGGGTGTCGGTGACGGCACGCGCGGTCCCGGAGTCGGCGACCTGGGTCATGGGGGACGGGAGCGAGGTCGTCTGCCGGGGCCCGGGCACGGTCTACGTCCCGGGGGCCGATCCGGCGTCGTCGTCGCCGGACTGCGGGCACACCTACCGGCTCTCGTCGGCGGGACGGCCCGGCGAGGTGTTCGCGGTGTCGGTCACCGTGAGCTGGACGGTCACGTGGGCCGGCGCCGGGGACGGCGGCACGTTCCCGGGCCTGACCACCACCGGGCAGACGGCGTTCCGTGTCGCGGAGTCCCAGGCCCTGCTCACTGGGGGCGGCTGACCTCCGGCACGGCAGTACGGCAAGCGACAGCAGTAGCGACATCGCGACGACACGGCGCACCGACGAACGGGCGGTGCGGCGGTTGAACGCGCCCTCGTCACGACCGGTCAGGAGGTCCGGACATGCGCACGACCCTTCCTTCGCGCGGTCCCCGTGGGGACGCGCCCCACCCCGCGGTACCCATCGGCGACGGCCTCGGGCCCGACCCCTGGACCTCGGTGCCGCGCCCGGCGGCGGGCGGGCGGCGCAGCGTGCCGCACCTGCTGCTCGGGGTGCTGCTCGTGCTGGCCTGCGCGGTCGGCGCGCTCGCCCTGACACTGCAGCTGGGCGGCAGCCGGCCGGTGCTGGCCACCGCACGGGCGGTGACCGTCGGGCAGGTCTTGACGGCCGCGGACCTCCGCCAGGTCTCTCTGCCGGTGGACTCCGACGTCCGCGCGGTCGACGCGGCCTCGGTGACGTCGTTGGTCGGGCGGCCGGTCGCGGTGTCGCTCCCGGCGGGTGCGTTGTTGACGCCGGAGTCGTTCGGCGGGGCCGACGCCCTGCCGCCCGGTCAGGCGATCGTGGCGGTCGCGCTCGATCCCGGT
Organism: Pseudonocardia sp.; assembly: GCA_030453005.1. Taxonomy (GTDB): domain Bacteria; phylum Actinomycetota; class Actinomycetes; order Mycobacteriales; family Pseudonocardiaceae; genus Pseudonocardia. The sequence continues at coordinate 14,265 of JAKDLE010000015.1, forward strand.
CGGCTGCCGCGGGAGGTGGCGTCCGGCGACCGGGTGGCGGTGGTCGCCGCCCCGGGCCCGGCGGACGGCGCGACGGGTTCCACCTCGGGCTCGGGCCCGGCCGCGCCGCGGTCGTGGCCGGGCGTGGTGACCAGCGTCGAGCCGTCCGACACCGGCCAGCTCACCGTCGTGTCGGTGCAGCTGCCCGAGGGGCCTGCTCGCGAGGTCGCCGCGGTGCCGTCGGGGCAGGTCGCCGTCGTGCTGATCGCGGCGGGCGGGTGAGGGCGGTGCTGGTCGCGGTGGCGAGTGTGAAGGGGTCACCCGGGGTG
>JAKDLE010000336.1 GCA_030453005.1 Pseudonocardia sp.
ACGGCGAGCTCGGCGTGATAACGCCGAGCCAGCTGCGAGCGGCCGCGGCCGGGCACGGCACGCTGGGCGACGCCGAGATCGACCGGGCGCGCGACGCCGCGACGCTACGGCTCGTCGAGCCGGTGGCGCTGCCGACCGAGGCCGGGATGCGGGGCCGGTTCGGGGCGCTGGACGACGACCTGGTGGGCGCAGGCGTGAGCAGCATCCCGGAGCTGCTCTTCCCCGGCCTGACCGAGTACGGCCTGCTCGGCGGGTTCAGCGTCCTGCCTGCACCGGCCGGCCGCGTGGCCGAGCTGTCGGGCGCAGCCGCCAGACACCGCGCGGACGAGCTCGACAAGGCCGCCGACAGCCAGGCTGTCCGGTCGGCCAAGGCGGCCGTCGGCCTGTTGACGACGGAGGCCGCCGCCGGTACCGACCTGCCGGCGCTCGCGCTGTTTCACCTGCTCAAGCAGGTGCGGGCGAGCCGCGCGGACGGTGCCGGACCACGACCGCTGTTCGCCCAGTTGCGAGCGGCGAAGCTGCGGCGGTCCGACGCCGCGCACGTCGCCGTCAGCCTCCTCGCCGAGACGGCCGCCCCGCGTGACCCGGCGGCCGAGGTGCACGACCTGCTGGTCGAAGGGCGTCTCCTCGCCGCTCGGCGGCTGGCGGCGGCCCTGCCCGGAGCACCGGGTGCGACGGCCCGGGAGAACGTGGCGCGCCAGCACCAGCAGGTGGACCGGCTCCGCGCCGAGGCGGCAACGGCACTGCGGGACGGGCGGGAGGAACAGGCCGCGGCCCGGCTGCGCGAAGCGGTGGTGCTGGGCAGCGACGTGCCGGGGCTGGCCGAGGAGCTCGCGGCGTTGCCGGCCGCGCCGGTGGCCGGGGCGACCGCAGGCGCCGACGGTGGCGGGGTGAGGATCGGCTGGCGCCCGGCGGCCAGCCATGACGGCACGACGGTGTACCGGGTGGTCCGCTGCGAGGAACGCGACCCCGACGACGTCACCGACGGCCAGGAGATCCCGGTCCGGGGCGGCGACGGCCATGCCACCGCGGACGCGGCGCCGCCGGTAGGTCGCCGGTTGCACTACGCGGTGTTCGCGCACGCGCCAGGTGGGCGCCTGTCGCGCCCCGCCTGCGCGGTGGTGCAGGTTGTCCCGCCGGTCACGGAGTTGATCGTCGAGGGCGGGAAGAACGTGGTGGCCGGTCGGTGGACTGCGCACCCCGACGTCGTCGCGGTCGAGGTCAGCCGGAGCACCGGCACCGGGGATGGGCCTGGTACGCCGGTTGCCGTCGACCGCAACCAGCGTTTCCGGGACGACACAGCCGCCGACGGCACGCAGTACTTCTACTCGGTGGTGGCGTGCTACCGATCCCCCAGCGGCGGCACGGCGCTGCGGTCCACGCCGGCCGTACAGCGGGGTGCGACCCGGCTGGAGGCCCGCCCGGTCGCCGCCCTCACCGCGATCCAAGCGGCTCCCGCCGAGCTCACCGGAGGTGCCGGGCTCGCCGTCCGGTTGTCGTGGCGGCAGCGGCCGGGCACCGTCGTCGTCATCCGGCGTTCGGCGCGGCCGTGCCCCTGGGGGTACGGCGAGCTGGTGCCACAGTCCGAGATGGACGGCTACGGCACCGAGGTCGACGGCAGGCCCATCCCCAGGGGGGAGTCGATGACGCTGGTCGCCGAGGTGCCGTCCGGACGGTCGATCTTCGTGCCGTTCGCGATCGGCACCGGCGGCGGGGTCCGCGGTCAGGACGCCGTTCTCGACCTGACGACACCCCTGCACCGGGTGCATGCCCAGCGCTTCGGCGCGGAGATCCTGGTCACCTGGGTGTGGCCGGAGGGCGTGAGCGCGGCCGACGTGCGCTGGGCGGGCGGCCACCGCCGCATCTCGGTGCAGCAGTTCCGCGACGAGGGTGGCTGCCGGCTCGGCGGGGTTCCCCAGGTGCGCCGCGTCGACGTCTCCGCGGTGACCCTCGGCCTGGGCGGCGACGAGAGCCACGCCGCGGCGATCTCGGTGGAGGTCGACGAGCGCCCGCCCGAGCTGCGCTACGAGCTGCGCCGCCGCGGCAACCACCTGGTCGGCGGCGTGCGGTGCACCGTCACGGTCACCGGTGCGCAGCCGGTCACCGGCGCGACCTTGGTTGTCATCGCGTCGCCGGGCGCCGTCATGCCACGCACCGCCGACGCAGGCGTGGAGCTGGCGCGACGACCGGTGGTCCTCGGTCCGACGGCGCCACCGATGGTGGTCGAGGCGGCGGTGCCCAAGCTGCGCAAGCCGTACTGGCTGCGCTGCTTCCTCGTCGAGCCCGCGCCCGCGCTGCTCATCGACCCACCCGTCAGCCAGCTGAAGGTGTCGTGATGGCCACAGTTGCGTGCCCCTTCTGCTACCACAAGATCAACCAGTCGCGCCTGGCCTACCGGTGCCTCGGCCGCGGGGTTCCCGGTGGCAAACAGACCTGCACGAAGCAGGACAACGTCCAGCGCCAAGCGACGATCGGCGTGCGCGAGCTGTCCTACCCGACGTTCGAGGTCGAGGCGAAGGGGCTGCTGGGCACGCCGAAGGAGGCGGCGTGCACGACGTGCGGGGGGATCACCGGCCGCCGGGCCTGCCCGGTCTGCCACTCGCCGCTGTCCGCCACGTTCCGGACCAGCCGCAGCCCGATGGTCGGCGTGGTCGGGGGCAAGGGCGCCGGGAAGTCGGTCTACCTGTCGGTGCTCTACCACGAGCTGCGAACCTCGGTACGGCGCCGGTTCCAGGCCGACATCGGGTTGGCCGGGGACCAGCAGGGCTCGCTCGGGTCGGCGCAGGACTGGCTCAAGGACTACGAGGACCAGCTCTTCGAGCACGGCAAGCTGCTGCGGGGCACCGAGTCGGCGCCCGCTGGGCGGCGAGCGCCGGTCGTCGTCGAGTGGCGGCAGCCCCGGCGCAGGCTGGGTGTGGAGAGCCTGATGACCACGGTTCTGTCGTTCTACGACGCAGCCGGTGAGGATCTGTCGAGCGACGACCGGGTGCACGATCAGGCCTATCTCGGTATCTCTGACGGGCTGATCCTGCTGCTCGACCCTTGGCAGCTGCCGCACGCGGCGAAGCGGATCGAGGTGCCCGCGAGGGCCGCTGGTGCGGCGCCTCCGCTCCAGGTGCTCCGGAAGGTCACCGATCAGCTGCGGACGAGCCACGGCGTGCCGAGCAAGCGGCTGAAGGTCCCGGTGGCGGTGGTCTTCGCGAAGATGGACGCCTTCTTCCCCGTGCTCGGGAGCAACCACCCGCTGATGAGCAACCCCCCGGCCCTGGCCGGATACGACGAGGTCACCGGCCAGGACACCCACGAGCACGTCAAGGCGCTGCTCGACGAGTACGGCGCCGACGACATCGACGCGCACCTGGCCGTCAGCTACACCAACTACCGGTACTTCGCGGTCTCCGCCCTGGGCGCACCACCGGACTACGGCGCCGACACCGTGAACGAGCGCGGTGTGCAGCCGTTCCGGGTGGAGGAGCCGCTGCTGTGGCTGCTCAACCGGCTCGGCGTGCTGGACCGGACCCGGGCATGAGCGGGTTCGGGTCGCTCTACTACACCGACTGCCGGCCGGGACAGGGGATGCAGGGTGTGGCGGGCTTCCAGTTCCAGGCCGCCACCCCCGGGCTCGCCGCAAGCGCCATGGCGCTCGTGCAGCGCACGGCGCTCTACGAGCCGCCGTCGAGCTGGATGCGGGACCGGCGCCCGGTTGCCGACTACCCGGCCTCGCTGGCCCACACGGCCGACGGCGACTTCTACGTCACCGCAGCAGGCCACTACCTCGGGCAGGAGGCCAACGGACAGCGGGAGGGCAACCAGTTCACCCACGCCGTCGTCACCCGCGACGGGACCGACTACGCGCTGCTCCGGCCCGCGCAGCTCTGGGGTGCGCGCTGGTGGGCCACCGGCCCGGCCGAGACCAAGGAGCTCGCTCCGCTGCCCGAGGAGCCGGAGCCGGGGCCGCTGGATCCCGAGACGGTCCGCGATCGCGTCAACGCCGCCCCGGACGGGCCGGAGCGGCTCACCGCGCTGCTCTCGGCGATCCAGCACCGCAACGACCCCGAGCACCGGCGCACCATCGTGCTCGTCACCGCCGACCCCGGGGAGGCCGCGTGCTGGATCGCCGCGGCGACCCTGCTGCTGCCCGCGCCGCAGGCGCTGCGGACCGGGTTCAAGATCTTCGTCGCCGACGCCCAGTACGGCCGGCACGACATCATCGCGCTGCATCCGGACTGGGCGGGTCGATGGGCCGACACCGGTCCAGGCAGCGGGCTCACCGTCTTCGACCTGGACCGTGGCGGTCACTCCGCGGTGGAGACCACCCCCGCTGCCCGGTTCTGGGTGCCGCGCTTCCTGAGCGAGGACGTCCACGACGTGCTCGGCGCCGTCGAGCTGGCGGGCCAGTTCGCGCGGTCCCGAGCGGCGGCCGCCGACACCGTCGAGCCCAGCGACGCGGACCGGCTCGCGGCCGTCGTCGTGGCCGGGGATGAGGCTCTGGGCACGGCCGCGGAGATCGACGCCATGGCCGGCTGGCTGCTCGGTGCCACCGAGGAGGCAATGGAGATCGCGGGCGCGGACG
>JAKDLE010000337.1 GCA_030453005.1 Pseudonocardia sp.
ACCGCCATCCCGGGCGGCGGGCGGGGGGGACGGCGCCCCGCCCGGGCGGGCGCCGTGCGCCGCGGGCCGGTCGGGTCCCGGCGGGGTCGCCGGGACGGCCGGGCCCCGGGGTCCGGTCGTGCACCGGCCCGTCGTCCTCGAGGCCCCGGGCGGACCGGCGTACCGCGCGGTGCCCGAGATCGGGCCGGTCGCCCGGTCCGGACCCGACAGACGGGTGTCCGGGCCCCTCGTGGCCGGCCTGCCCCCGGTCGCGCCGCGGGGCGTCCGGAGGCCGCCGGTCCTCCGGCCGGGGCGGAGCACCGCGGAGGTCGGCCCCGCCGCGCCGGGTGACCGGGCGGTCGCCGCCGCCGGGCAGGGACCGGTCGAGCGGATCCGCCGCCGGCACGACACCGCCCGCCGTCGCGGGCGCGGTCGTCGCCGGAAGGGGCCGTGCCGGCCGGACGGCGTCCCCCCGGGCGCGGGTCGAGCGGGGGGTCGCCCGGTACGGACGCCTCCGGCGCTCGGCGGTGCCCGCCCCGTGGCCCCTGGTCGTTCCGGCCTGCTCCCGGCCGATCGACACCGTGACGGCGATCGCGGGCCACTGACGGTCTGGCCGTGTGCTCCCGGTCCGGCGGGGGGACGACGCCGCGCCGTGGTGCCGGAGGCGGCGCGTCGTCGAGCACCCAGCGACCCGTGTCCGGATCCCATCTCGGTCCTGGCACGACGCTCCCCTCGCTTGTCGTACCCGTTCAACGATGGGACTGATCGTCGGTGACGAACGCCGCCGAACGGAGCAGTCCCGACTTCGCGGACCCGGACAACCGCCCAGATCACGAACGGCGCCGCAACGAAGGCGCGGGTGAGGGACGATCACGGTGGGCGCGGCAGGGTTCGAACCTGCGACCGCTCGGGTGTAAGGCTCGCGCTCGACGACCTCCAGCGTCTCTACCAGCAACGACAGTTCGCGAAGTCGTCCCGTCGGACGCGCTGGTCCCGCCGGTTGCCTGCCGTTCGCACCACGATTGATTCCACGCGGGCGATCTTCTCAGCCTGCGTCCTGCAAGTACCGCACCAACGCCTCCCGTGCGATCTCGGAGACCGACCTGCCCTCAGCCGCCGCGCGCTGCTCCGCCTGACGTCGAACCTGCTCCGGCACCCGAAACGACACCCGCGGCGAATGCTGCCCGACCTCGCCGAGCGCCGGACGGCCCGGACGGACCAGCCGCAACGCCTCCTCAGCGACCCGCTCCGCATACTCCGGCGTGACGCGGCGACCTTGACGGTCGCGAACCTCCTCGACGTCGAGATCGACGTCCGGCCCGACATCGTGACCGCCCTTCATCTGTTCCTCCGCAACGGCGTCGGCACGACATGGATGGCCAACGACTCGTCCGGAAGATCGAGCGCGACGATCTCCGGCTCGACCCCGCGGTCGTCGGGCCCGATCCACACGAGCCGAGCATCAGCCGTGCCCGTCGCCGCCGACCCGAGCGGATCAACCGTGTCGATCACGTGCATCACATGCGCCTTCCCGATCCGGTGCCGGCGAGCCGGCAACCTGATCCGCAGGTCGCCGGCGCCGCGAACAGCAGTAAAGGGGGGGGGGGGGGGCCCCCCCCCCCCCGGGGGCCCCCCCCGGGGGGGGCGCGCCCCCCCGGGGATCGCCCGCGCGGTGAGCGCGGCCAGCCCGGTGCCGGCGAGCGCGCCCAGCGCGCCGCGGAGGAACTCCGCCCGCCGGTAGCCGATCGGCCCCGGTCGCAGCGACATCAACCGGGCCCGGAGGTCCGCGTGCACCCCGGGTCCCTTCCCGTCGTCGGTGGACGGTACGCGGAGGCCGGCGCCGGTCGGGGGACGGGGGACGGCAGCTCAGGCGAGGCGGTAGACCCGCTCGGCGTTCCCGCGGCCCATCATCGCGGCGACGCGCTCGGCGTCGGCGAGGGACCAGTCGCCGTCGTCGACCCACGCACCGAAGGTGGCGGTCACCGCCCGGCGCCACAGCACCGCACCGAGGTGGTGCAGCTCCGGCGGCCCCCAGGCGTCGGACGAGTAGAGCAGCTTGGCGAACGGGGCGAGCTCGACGGACTCGGCCAGGACCTCCCGGCTGCGCACGCCGACGTGGTTGAGCGCGAGGCCGACGTCCATGTGGACGTTCGGGAACGCCTGGGCGAGGTAGGCCGCCTCCCGGTGGTAGGGGTAGCAGTGCAGCAGCAGGACCGGCACGGCGGCCACGGCGGGCAGGCGCAGGAGGTCCAGGAGCAGGACGGGGTTCGCCCGGTGCAGGTCGAGGTCCCGGTCGCCGAGCCCGGTGTGGATCTGCAGTGGCAGCCCGGTCCCCACCGCGGCGTGCCGCCCGTGCCGCAGCAGGCCCGTGTCGACCAGCCGCCCACCGCCGGCGTCGACCCAGCGCCGGGCGGCGTCCGCGACCTCGCGCGGGCCGGGCCGGCTCAGGTCGACGGTGAAGCCCGAGCGGTAGGCGATCACGGACTTCACCCCGACCGCGGTGCGGGTGGCGAGCGACAGGCGGGACCCGAACTCGTCGGCGTACTCCCGGCCGGGCACGCCGTCGGCCGCGAGCTGCTCGGCCAGCGACTCCAGCCGGACGATCTCGTGGGCGACGCCGCCCGAAGCGGTCGCCACCCCGGCGGGATCGAGCACGGCGCCGGCGGCGTGGCCGGTGTCGACCAGCCAGTCCGACACCCCCGCCGCGCGCAGGAGGCGCCGGGTCACGTCGACCACACCGAGCTCGGTGCGCCGCGCCCAGTACGCGTCGGCCGGGGCGTGCGCGGGCAGGTCGAGCAGCGGCGCGCACCAGCGGCGGACCGCGAAGCCCAGCTGCGAGTCGAACTGGGTCATCCACGCCGGGACCGGGTCGGGCGAGCCCTCGTTGAGGTGCACCTCGAACGCGGCACGCCCCAGCTCGCCGGTGAACGCGCCGTGCACGTGGTGGTCGATCAGCGGCAGCGACGCCACCCGCTCGGCCAGGCCCACCGCGCTCAGCTCGACCACGTGAAGCGGAACCGTTCGGCCAGCACGGCGACGTCGTCCTCGCCGTAGGTGTCCAGCTCGTGGTGGCGCACCGCGCTGAGGCAGGTGCGGATCGCGGTGCCGAGCAGCCGCTCCGCCAGCGGGGAGGCGTCCAGGGCGGCGAGCGCCGCGGCCTGGTCCACGGGCAGCCGGGCGGGGGCGTCCGCGCCGGTCAGCGAGGCGGGGTCCACGGTCGCCTCGGGCGGCAGGGCGGCGCGCCGGGACACGCCGTCCGCGGCCAGCCCGAGGAGTGCCGCGATCGCCAGGTAGGGGTTCGCGGACGGGTCGATGCACTTGACCTCGACGCTCGCGCCGTGCGGGTTGCCCGGCGTCGCGGCGCACAGCCGCACCGCGGCCTCCCGGTTCTCCAGCCCCCAGCAGGCGTGGGCGCCCGACCAGTGCCCGGGCTGGAGCCGGTGCGCGGACAGCACCGACCCGGCGAGCACGCCGAGCAGGTCCGGCAGCCCGGCCACGATCCCGCCGATCGCCGCTTCGCCCTCGGGGGTGAGCCCGTGCGGCCCGGCGCCGCCGGAGAGGAGCGGGACGCCGTCGCGGAACAGCGACAGGTGCTGGTGCGCGCCGTTCCCGGCGCCGTCGGCGAAGGGCAGCGGGGAGAACGAGACGGTCAGCCCGTGGCGTCGGGCGACGCGGCAGGCGAGCAGCCGGGCCAGCACGACGCCGTCCGCCGCGGCGAGCGGGTCGGCGGGGGGCAGCGAGAGCTCGAGCTGGCCGGCCCCGGACTCGGCGTGCACCTGCTCCAGCGGGAGGCCGGCTGCGGCGCACGCGGCGACGAGGTCGAGCACGACCGGCTCGACGTCCAGCACGGGCCCGAGCCCGTAGGCGTTCCAGGGCCCGCCGGCCCGTTCCGGCACCACGAACTCCAGCTCGGCGCCGACCAGAGCGGTCACGCCGTGGCGCTCCAGCTCCGCCTGCGTCCGGCGCAGCAGACCGCGGGTGCAGACCGGGGCCGGTGCGCCGTCCTGGTCGAACATCTCGGCAGGCGCCCACGCGAGCCCGTCGCCGAGCACCCGCAGGGCAGCGAGGTCCGCGCGCAACCGCAGGTCCCCGACCACCCCGAACCCGGGCCGGAACGCCAGCGCGTTGTCGATGCAGAACACGTTCCAGCTGGGCGACGCCCCCATCCCGGCGGTGTGGAACGCCATGGCCCGCGCCGCCGGGACGTGCTTCGCCCTGGTCACGCCGGCGGGGTCGACGACGGTGCCGGACAGCAGCCGGACCGCGCCCTCCGCGAGAGCCGCCTCCGCGGCGGCCGCGTCCGCCGCGTCGAGGACCGGCAACGGGTAGCTGATCACTCCGACCTCCCTGTGCTCCCCGTCCTACCCGTGGTGCACCGGGGCCGAGGCATGCGCCGCCCTGGCCGCGCTCGCCGGTGGCGTCCTCGTGGCATGCTCGACAGTGCTGGCTCGCACCACGATTGATTCCACGCGGGCCATCTTCTCAGCCCGCGGTCGTCTTCGGGTGGCGTGGGTTGGCCGCGACGACCCAGACGATGCGTCGGTCCTCGTCGGGGCAATACCAGATGCGGCCGCCTGCGGTGACCTCGTGCTG
>JAKDLE010000338.1 GCA_030453005.1 Pseudonocardia sp.
GCCGTCTCGATCGTCAGGGGCTGCACCGGCGCACCGTCGCCGGGCGGCGTCGAGCCTGCCTGCGCGATCGTGTCGATGACCTCCAGGCCCTCCGGGGCGATCGAGCCGAAGACCGTGTACTCGGGAGGCAGCTCGGCGTCGCCGTACACCATGAAGAACTGGCTCCCGCCGCTGTCCGGCGCAGGCGTCTTGGCCATCGCCAGCAGGCCGCGCCCGTAGGTGAGCTCCGGGAACACCTCGTCGGGGATGGTGTAGCCCGGGCCGCCCGTGCCGGTGCCCGTCGGGTCGCCGCACTGCAGCACCTGCAGGCCGGGGTCGGTGGTGAGCCGGTGGCACGAGGTGCCGTCGTAGTAGCCCTGCTGGACCAGGCTCACGAAGCTGTTGACGGTGCACGGCGCGAGCGCGCGGTCGAGCGTGAGCGGGATGGCACCCGCGCTCGTCGCCAGGTTCACCGCGACGGTGCCCTCGCTGGAGACACCGGTGCCGTTCGGCGGCTGGGCGGGCTTCGCGGCCTGCCCGCCGGGCACGTACTCGCACGACGTCGGGTTGGGCAGCGGGGTGGACCGCACCGGCAGCGGGGTGATCTCGGTGGGGATCGTGGCGGGGTCCACCGCGGAGTCGGCGGGGGGCAGCGCGGCGGTGTCGGTGGTGTGGTCCCCGCCACCGAGCGTGCTGAGCAGCACGACACCGACGACGACCACCACCACCACGGCCACCGAGGTGATCACCGCGACCCGCTGGCGGCGCTTCGTCTGCTCGACGTGCCGTTGCTGCCTGCGCTCCAGCTTCCGCTTCGCCGCCTCGCGCCGCATCTGGTTCGTCGCCATGGGCCGCAGGATAAACACCGACGTCCCCGGATACGCTGCTCGGGTGCTCGTCGCAGGTTTCCCGGCCGGATCGTTCCAGACCAACTGCTACGTCGTGGCGTCCGCGGCGGGGGAGGCGTGCGTGGTGGTCGACCCCGGCCAGGACGCCGTCGAACCGCTCGACGCGCTGCTCGCCGAACACCGGTTGACGCCGGTGGCGGTGCTGCTCACGCACGGGCACTTCGACCACACGTTCAGCGTGTCGCCGGTGTGCGACGGCCACGACGTGCCCGCCTGGATCCACCCGGACGACCGCGCGATGCTCGCCGACCCGATGAAGGGCCTGTCACGCGAGGCTGCTGGGGCATTCGGGGGGGCCTTCTTCGGCGGCCGCCTGGAGATGCGCGAGCCGCGGTCGGTGCAGGAGCTGGCCGACGGCGCGTCGCTCGACCTGGCCAGCCTGACGCTGCGCGTCGACCACACCCCGGGCCACACCCGGGGGTCGGTGGTCTTCACCACCGACACCGAGGAGGGCGTCGAGGTGATCATCGCGGGCGACACGCTGTTCGCCGGGTCCATCGGCCGCACCGACCTGCCCGGCGGGGACCACGCGCAGATGCTGCTCAGCCTGCGCGACAAGCTGCTCACCCGCTCCGACGACGCCGTCGTGCTGCCCGGGCACGGGGCCACCACCACCATCGGCCGGGAGCGGGCGTCCAACCCCTTCCTGCAGGGGCTGCCCATCCCGGGGCGCGGGCTGTGACGATTGCAGGCGGGACCCCGTTCGCCGCGCCCAAGGGCATCCCGGAGTACACGCCGCCCGACTCCGCGGCGTTCGCGCACGTCCGCGACACGCTGATCGCCGCCGCGGGCCGCGCCGGATACGGACTGCTGGAGCTGCCCGTCTTCGAGGACACGGGCCTCTACGCGCGCGGGGTCGGGGAGTCCACCGACGTCGTGTCCAAGGAGATGTACACCTTCGCCGACCGCGGGGAGCGCTCGGTGACGCTGCGCCCCGAGGGCACCGCGGGCGTGGTCCGCTCGGTGATCGAGCATGGCCTCGACCGCGCCGGGCTGCCCGTGAAGGTGTACTACGCGGGTCCGTTCTTCCGCTACGAGCGCCCGCAGGCCGGGCGCTACCGCCAGCTGCAGCAGGTGGGCGTCGAGGCGATCGGCGTCGACGATCCGGCGCTGGACGCCGAGGTCATCGCCGTCGCGGACGAGGGCTACCGGGCCCTGGGGCTGCGCGGTTACCGCCTCGAGCTCACCTCGCTCGGCGACGACGACTGCAGGCCCGCCTACCGGGCGCGGCTGCAGGAGTTCCTGGCCGGGCTGCCGCTCGACGACGCCACCCGCGCGCGCGGACAGGTCAACCCACTGCGGGTGCTCGACGACAAGCGCCCCGAGGTGCGCGCCCTCATGGCCGAGGCGCCCCTGCTGCTGCACCACCTCTCGCCCGCGGCGAAGGAGCACCACGCCGCGGTCAAGGAGCACCTCGACGACCTCGGCGTCGCCTACGTGGAGAACCCCCGGATGGTGCGCGGCCTGGACTACTACACGAAGACCACGTTCGAGTTCGTGCACGACGGGCTGGGCGCGCAGTCCGGCATCGGCGGCGGCGGGCGCTACGACGGGTTGATGGCCACCCTCGGCGGGCAGCCGCTGTCCGGCGTCGGGTTCGGGCTCGGCGTCGACCGCACGCTGCTCGCGTGCCGCGCCGAAGGGCTCTCCCCCTGGTCGCAGGCCCGCTGCGAGGTGTTCGGCGTGCCGCTGGGCGACGCCGCGAAGCGTCGGCTCGTCGTGCTGGCCGGGGCGCTGCGCCGGGCGGGGGTGCGGGTCGACCTGTCCTACGGCGGCCGCGGGCTCAAGGGCGCGATGAAGTCCGCCGACCGCTCGGGGGCCCGCCACGCCCTCGTGCTCGGCGACCGCGACCTCGACGCGGGCACGGTCGGTGTCAAGGACCTCGCGTCGGGGGAGCAGCGGTCGGTGCCGCTGGACGGGGTCGTCGACGAGCTGGTCGCGTTGCTCGGTGAGTGATCCGGCGGCTCGTTGGGACGCCCGGCACGCCGCCGTCACCGGTGTCGTGCCGATGCCCCCCGGGGCCCTGCGCGGCCGCGCGCCCCTGCTGCCGTCGTCGGGTCGGGCCCTCGACGTGGCCTGCGGCCGGGGGGCGGTCGCGGTGTGGCTGGCGACGCGCGGGCTGGCCACCGACGCCGTCGACGTCTCCGCGGTCGGGGTCGCCGCCGGTGCGGAGCTCGCGCGAGAGTGGGGGGTCGACGTCGGGTGGTCGGTCCACGACCTCGACACCGGCCTGCCGCCGGGCTGCTCGGGGCCGTACGACGTGGTGGTCTGCCAGCGGTTCCGCGACCCTGCGCTCTACCCGGCGCTGGTCGCCGCCCTGGCCCCGGGCGGACTGCTGGTGATCACGGTGCTGTCCGAGGTCGGCGACTCCGGCGGGGCGTTCCGCGCGGCCCCCGGCGAGCTGGCAACGGCGTTCGCCGCGCTGGAGGTGCTCGCCCACACCGAGCGCGACGGCGAGGCGAGCCTGGTCGGCCGCCGCCCCGCCCGCTGATCGTCGAAAGTGTGCAGTGGAGGTCGCGGTGACGGCCGTGAGCGCACGGTTCCGACGCTCACGCGGCGGTGATCGTCGGGAGTGTGCACCGATGGTCGACCCGACGGCCGCTGCCGCACGATCTCGGCGATCACTGCCCTCACACCCGCAGCGCCTCCGGCTGCTCCCGGCTCGCCACGACCGCGGCGAGTGCGGTGGTGATCGGCACCGAGGCCACCAGCCCGATGCTGCCCACCAGCGTGCGGACGATCTCGGTGGCCACCGACTGCGACGTGGCCACCTCGCCGAGCCCCTGCCCGGACAGCGTGAAGAGCAGCAACAGCGGCAGCGACGCCCCCGCGTAGGCCAGCACCAGGGTGTTCACCGCCGACGCCACGTGGTCGCGGCCGATCCGCATGGCGGAGGTGAACAACGCGGGGGCGCCCATGTCCGGGTCGGCGCGGCGTAGCTCCCACACGGCGCTGGCCTGGGTGACGGTGACGTCGTCGAGCACGCCGAGCGCCCCGATGACGACGCCCGCGAGCAGCAGACCGCGGGCGTCCACGCCGGAGCCGAGCGTGGCGATCAGGTTGTTCGTCTCGCTGTCGAGACCGGTGAGCCGGGCCGCCGCGGAGAACAGCACGCCGAGCACCCCGATCAGGGCCAGGGAGAACAGCGTGCCGAGCACGGCGGTCGACGTCCGGGCCGAGGGCCCGTGGGTCGCGTAGAGCACCACGAACATGATCAGGCCGGAGCCGACGACGGCGACCGCGAGCGGGTCGCGGCCCGCGAGGATCGCGGGCATCACGAACGCCAGCAGCACCACGAAGCTCAACCCGAGCGCGGCGAGCGCGGCGAGGCCCCGCCAGCGGCCCAGCAGCAGCACCGCGGCCGCGAAGAGCGCGGTGAGCCACAGGAGCGGCCCGTCGCGCTGGAAGTCGACGATCTGGTAGGAGCCGGGGTCGGTGGGCTCCGCCCCCGACCAGGCGAGCACGACGGCGTCGCCGACACCGAACGTCGGGGTGCCCGGTTCGACCGGCACGACCTGCACGAGATCGCGTCCCGGCAGCGGACCGTCGGTCATCGAGACGACCAGCGCCACGCAGCCGCCGTCCCCGGAGCCCGGGGTGCAGTCGGTGGCCCGCGCCGCGGTGACCTCGCCGTCGACGGGCACCTGCGCGCCGCTCGGCGAGGGCAGCGGGCCCGAG
>JAKDLE010000339.1 GCA_030453005.1 Pseudonocardia sp.
CCACCGGATCGACGTCGTCCGGCGCCACGGCACGGCCGCCCGGGGCCTCGCCCAGGCCCGGCCCGCCCTGGAGTGGCTGCGCGACGAGCTCGGCAGCGCCGTCTACCTCGCGCGCCACGTCGACGGCGAGATCGTGATCATCGAGATCGTCGACAGCGCGCGCGCCCCCCGCATCGATCTCTGGGTGGGCATCCACGACGCCGCGCACGCCACCGCGCTGGGCAAGTCGATCCTCGGTCAGCTACCCGCCGCCGAGCGCGACGAGTACCTCGCCCGCCACCCGCTGCACGACCTCACCACCCACACGGTCGTCGACCGTCGCAGGCTGCCCGACCGACTGCCCGCCCCGGACGCCGTCGCGGTCGACGAGGAGGAGTACGCCGTCGGTGTGTGCTGCCTGGCCGCGCCGGTGTGCACGGCGGACGGCGTGGGAGCGCTGGGTTTCGTCACGTCCCCGGCCGCGCTGCGCGGGCTGCGCCAGACCCCGCAGGCGTTGCGGGCCGGTGCGGCACGGGTGTCGCGCGCACTCGCCGTCGGCTGATGTCGTGAGGCTGCCCTGACCGGGCGTCGCACCATCTGAAATCGCCGCCCTATCCGCGTGGAGATCGGCGTCACAGGATCAACGCATGGATCCCAGCGACGCTCCGGTCCCCGGATGGGCCACCGACGCCCTCTCCGACGTCTACGACCCGTGCTGCCGGGAGAAGGGCATCTCGGTCGTCGACATGGGCCTGATCAAGTCGGTGGACGTGGCAGGCGGCCACGCCCGGGTCGAGCTGATGCTCACATCCGGCTGGTGCCCCTTCGCCTCGCGCGTGCTCACCGACGTGCAGGAGGCGATCGTCGCGCAGCCCGGCGTCACCACCGCCGAGGTGGACATCGTCTGGGACGAGGCGTGGACGACCGACCGGCTGTCCGAATCGGCCGCCCGATTGCTGCGGTTCCTGCCGGATCCCACGGCCGTCCCGGACCGGGACGCCTACATCGCCACCCACCGCACGCAGACCGAGGAGGCCAGCTGATGATCGGTGACGCGTTCGTCTTCGACGGGGTCGCGCACCCCTTCAACTTCACCCCGAAGAACGCCTACGGCAAGGCAGGCGAGATGTTCGCCAACCACCTCTACGCATTCCACCAGGTGCTGACCCCCGACACCGAACCGAAGCTGTCGGCCGAGGAGTACCTCAAGGACTGGACGCCGTCGGACATCCACGAGATGGTCTACGACCACTCCGACACCGACATGCTGGTGGCGATGCCGCTGCCGCTCACCGACCTCTTCCTCGACGGCCTCTCGCCGTGGGAGGAGTGCGCCGAGCTAGCCTCCCGCGACCCGGACCGCACGATCTTCTGGGGCTCGGTCAACCCGCTCGAGGGCCGCCGCGCGCTCAACCTGATGGAGCGCCAGGTCAAGGAGTTCGGGGCGAAGGCCTTCAAGTTCTACAACGTCCGCTACGACTACGGCTCGCCGTTCCCGTGGCGGATGGACGACCCGAAGATCGCGTTCCCGGTGTTCGAGAAGGCCCAGGAGCTGGGGATCGACCTGATCGGCGTGCACAAGGGCGTGCCGCTCGGCCCGCAACCGATCGAGGCCACCCAGACCTGGGACATGGACGGGGCCGCGGCCAACTTCCCCGACATCAACTTCGTGATCTTCCACGTCGGCCTGCCGTTCATCGACGAGGTCTGCTGGCAGCTGATCCGCCACCCCAACCTGTACGCCTCGATCGCCGCGACGTTGAACTTCATCGTCCGCTCGCCGCGCCAGTTCGCCGAGAACCTCGGCAAGCTGCTCTTCTGGTGCGGCGAGGACAAGATCGTCTACGGTTCGGAGGCGCCGATCTGGCAACCGCAGTGGGCGCTCAAGGCGTTCAAGGACTTCCAGATCCCGCAGGACCTGTGCGAGGGCTACGGGTATCCGCAGCTCACCGACCAGGCCAAGCGCAAGATCCTCGGCGAGAACCTGCTGAGGCTGCACGGAATGGACGTGGAGGAGACCAAGTCACGCCTCGGGCGGCCGCAGACGCACTGACACCCGCGGCGGCGCGGTCCGTCACACGGGCAACGTCGGGTTCGCGCGCTCGACCTCCGCACCAATGGCCCTCGCCGGGGCGCTGCCTGCTCCATGATCGCCTTCCGCCGCACCCCAGCGCCTTCACCGGGGCGCTGCGGTGCGGTTCGCGGCGATCACGCCGCGGGCGGCGAGGGCCCGGCGGATCGCGGCCGCCACCACCCGCGGCCGGTGGAGCACGTCCGCCGCCCGGAACCGGAGCACCGTCCAGCCCGCCGCGGTGAGGAATGCCTGGCGGTCGAGGTCCCGCTTCGACGTGCGGTCCACGCCGATCATGGCCAGGGGTGATCTCGGCCGGCCGCACACCATCGCCCTCGCGAGGACGCCCGCGTGCGGTGGGGACCGATCACGTCGGCAGAGGCGCGATCGCCGATCTGGTGTCGCAGGGCGATTCCACCGTCCGGCGGCTCAGCCGTCCGCGAGCTCCAGCTCGAAGACCTCGTCGCCGATCCAGACGCGCAGGCCATCGCCGTCGTCGGTGAGGTAGCCGTCCTCCTCCTCACCGAGCTCACGGGCGGCGCCCAGAGCCAGCCAGTTGTACCGGATCCGTCCGTCCCCGTCGTCGACCGGGCGGTACTCGCGGGCCAGTCCGGCGGTGCGGCTCTCCGTGGCCAGCCACTTCGCATGGTCGACACCGACGTCGGCCACCCAGATCTCGTTGCGCATCCTCGGAGTATGCCGGTACCCACCAGTGGCGTCCTTCCACATTGAGATCTCCCCGACTATGGCTTCGACACACACTTGCGAACTGAGCCTGCACGCTTAACGTCTCGCGGCATGACGACTCTCGAGGGACGGACGGCGCTGGTCACCGGGGCGGCGTCCGGCATCGGGACGGCGATCGCCCGCCGCCTGGCGGACGACGGTGCTCACGTCATCGCCGTCGACCGGGACGAGGCGGGGCTCACGGCCCTGTCCGGGGAGCTACCCGGGATCGACACGATCGCCTGCGACCTCTCCGACCTCGACGCCGTGGACGCACTGCCCGCGGCCGTCGACGTCCTGGTCAACAACGCCGGGCTGCAGCACGTCTCGCCGGTGCACGAGTTCGACCCCGAGCGCTTCTCGCTGATCCTGCGGGTGATGCTGGAGGCACCGTTCCGGTTGGCCCGCCGCACGCTGCCGCACATGTACGCCCGTGGCTGGGGACGGGTCGTCAACGTCTCCAGCGTGCACGGCGTGCGGGCCAGCCCGTACAAGTCGGCCTACGTGAGCGCCAAGCACGGGCTGGAAGGCCTGTCGAAGGTGATCGCGCTGGAAGGCGCCGCGCACGGCGTCACCAGCAACTGTCTCAACCCCGCCTACGTGCGTACGCCGCTGGTCGAGAAGCAGATCGCCGACCAGGCCGCCGCACACGGCATCGACGAGTCCGCGGTGTTGGAGCAGATCATGCTCACACCCGTCGCGGTGAAGCGGCTCGTCGAGCCCGCCGAGGTCGCCGCGCTCGCGGCCGTGCTCTACGGCCCGGCCTCCGACTCGATCTCCGGCACCTCCCTGCTCATGGACGGCGGCTGGACCGCCCACTAGAAAGGCCATCCCATGGCTGACAAGCAGCCACCTCAGGACCCGCCGCGCAGCTCGATCGTGAAGGTCGTCGCCGCGAGCATGGCAGGCACCACCGTCGAGTGGTACGACTTCTTCCTCTTCGGCGTCGCCGCCGCACTGGTGTTCCCGAGCGTATTCTTCCCCGAGAGCGACCCGGCCGCGGGCACGCTGCTCTCGCTCGGCACGTTCGCCGTCGGCTTCATCGCCCGCCCGATCGGCGGGCTGGTGTTCGGCCACTACGGCGACAAGATCGGCCGCAAGACCCTGCTGGTGATCAGCCTGCTGATGATGGGGCTCGCGACGTTCGCGATCGGGCTGCTGCCCGGCTACGCCACCATCGGCTTCGCGGCGCCACTCATCCTCGTGCTGCTGCGCGTCGTCCAGGGCTTCGCGCTGGGCGGTGAGTGGGGCGGCGCGGTGCTCATCGTGTCCGAGCACGGCGACCCGAAGCACCGCGGCTACTGGGCCAGCTGGCCGCAGGCGGGCGCCCCCGGCGGGCAGCTGATCGCCAACGGTCTGCTCGCGTTGCTGGCCGCGTTCCAGAGCGAGGCCGCGTTCCTGGCCTGGGGCTGGCGGATCCCGTTCCTGCTCTCCGCGGTGCTGGTGCTGATCGGGCTCTACGTGCGGCTGTCGGTGGAGGAGTCGCCGGTGTTCCGCGAGGCGCAGGCCCTCGCGAAGCGCCGGGCCGCGGCGGGCGAGAAGGACTCGATGCCGATCGTCGAGGTGTTCCGCCGCTACCCGCGCGAGGTCGTCACGGCGATGGGCGCACGGTTCGCCGAGAACGTCGCGTACTACATCTTCACGATCGTCATCACGAGCTACCTGACCGGCTTCGAGGGCGTGCACGACCTGTCGGCTGGGTTCGTGCTCAACGCGGTGCTGATCGGCGCGGTCTTCCACCTCGTGACGATCCCGATCTGGGGAGCGCTGTCC
>JAKDLE010000340.1 GCA_030453005.1 Pseudonocardia sp.
GTTCGTCATCGCCTCGACCCCGATCCGGTAGGCGGCCACCTCCACCGCCGCGGGCAGCGGTGGCAGGGCGTCGGCCTCGACAGCGATCGACGGGCCTGCGGCGGCGAGCTGATCCCCCGAGCGGCGCAGCGCCCCGACGAGCCCCAGCTCGTCGAGCGCGGGCGGGCGCAGGGCGTGCACGAGCCGCCGCACGTCGTCGATCGCCCCGGTCGCCTCGGCACGCAGCTCCACGAGCTGCCGCTCCGCGCCGTCGGGATCGGCGCGGAGCAGGTTCCCCGCCGCGTCGGCTCGGAACGCCATGCCGGTCAGCGCCGGGCCCAGCCCGTCGTGCAGGTCGCGCCGTAGTCGACGGCGCTCCTCCTCGCGGGCGGCGACGATCGCCTCCCTGGAGCGCTGTACCGCCCGGGACAGTACGGTCGCGCGCACGGCGAGGGCCAGCGGGCCCGCCAGCAGCTCGAGCGCCGCCCGGTCGGCTGCTCCCAGCCTGGACTGTCCACGCCGGACGCCGACGACCAGCTCACCGATGACCTCGTCGCGGTACCGCAGCGGGACCGTCTCCAGGTTCGCGGGCGCGACACCGATCGCGGGCCGCTCGACTCCGTCGCAACGCACCGCGACGTAGGGCAGCCGCAGGCCGTCACGGACCGCGGTGAGCACGCCGTCGTCGTCGGCGCCCCCGCGCAGCCCGTCGCCCATCCGGGCCAGCAGGCGCACCGGATCGGTCCGGTCGCCGTAGAGGGCGCGGTCGACGACCCGCTGCAGGCGCACCCGAACCGGGTTGAACGCGGCCGCGACGACCAGGGTGGCCACCAACGCGCTACCCGTGCCGGCGCGCGCCACCGCGTCCGCGAGGGCGACCAGACCGAGATGGGCGCCTACGACCCCGGCGGTGAGCAGGGCGTAGAGCACGGCGCGGGAGAACACCAGGCGGATGTCGAGCAGCTGGTGGCGCAGCACCGCGACTGTGATCGCGGCGGGCACGAGCGGGATCACCAGCAGCACCAGGATGACCTGGCCCTGCGGCGCGCCCGGGTCCGGGCCCCAGACCAGCAGTACGCCGAGCACCGCCGCGAGCGCCAGGACCAGCCAGAGCAGCTGCCTGCGCAGCCGGTCGTCGCCGCGGCGGTAGCGCAGCACCAGCCCGGCCAGCGCGGCCAGGTACACCGCGAGGTTCACCAACTCGGTGGCGGTCCACAGTGGCGCCAGCGCGGCGTGGTCGGGCAGGTAGAACCAGGACCGGGCCGCCGGGTCGCCCAGCAGCCCCTCCGGGGACGCTCCGTTCGCGGCGACGAACACGACGCTGTTGAGCACGGCGACCGCCACGACCGGTCGCCAGCGCGGCCCCGGCAGCGACCCGGTGGGGAACACCAGCAGTGCCAGCGGGACGCAGAGCCCGATCGACCAGGGCCAGCCGTAGGCGGCGACCGTGCCGATCGTGCGCAGGACGGGCTCGGGCCACCCGCCCGCGCCGCCGGCGACGAGCAGCGGCGCGGTCGCCGCCGTCGTGCCCTGCAGTGCCGCCGCGGCCAGCAGCAGCCACCCGAGCGGGTTGCGCGGCCGGTTCGCGGCGACCAGCACCCCGGCCACGCCGAAGGAGAGCGCGATCGCCGAGTTCGTCAGCAGGAAGGAGTCGCGGACGTCGGCGACGGTGAACCCCGCCAGCGCCGCCCCGGCGAGCGCCGTCACGACCTCGACGGCGACGACGCCGAACAGAAGGGCGGCGAGCGGCGTAGACCGGCGACCGACCGGACGGCCGGGCACGGGATGACCGGGCACAAGATGACCGATGCCGACCTGGTCGGTCGGGGTACCACTGATCACGGCCGCCTCCTCGGCGCCGTCGCGAGCCCGGGCGGGTCGCGGACCTGCACATCATGGCGCCCCGCGCGCCGCCTGTCGCCGGGATCCTGCCCGGATCGGCCCGGGCGACCGCCCGGGTCAGCCGGGCCGAACGCCCTGCCGCCCGGGGCCCACCGCCCCGACGCTGACCCCGACCGATCCCCGACCGAGGAGTGACCATGCCCGCACCCGCTCTGGACGCCGCGACGCCGGCCCGCACCGGCAGTCCACGGCTCGTGTCCACCGTCGCGCTGGCCGCCACCGGCCCGCTCGCGATCGGGGCGATCCGCGCCGTGCTGCCCTACGACACCGTCGACGACCCCGCGGCCGCCGCCGAGAGGATCCAGGCCGCACCCGCCGCGGCGTCGACGGTGCTGTGGCTGATCCTGCTGGCTGTGCTGACCCTGCCGATCGGCCTGGCGATCGCCTGCCGGCTCGCGATGCGCGTCCGGCGGGTGTTCGGCACCGTCGCCGCCGTCGTGGCGTGGGTCGGGTTCCTGAGCCTGTTCGGCGCGCTCGGGATCGACTACACCGCCCCGGCCGCGGCCTCGTCCGGGCTGCCGCTCGACGACCTCGTCGCCCTCGACGCCGCGATGACCGCGCACCCGGCGGCGTCGCTGGCGATCGGAGTGTTCGTGCTCGGGCACATCCTCGGCGCCGTGCTGCTGGGCATCGCGCTCTGGGGGGTACTCCCGCACTGGGCCGCCGCGGGACTGATCGTCTCGCAGCCGCTGCATTTCGTGTTCGTCATCGTCTGGCCCCAGCACGTCCTCGACGCGCTCGCCTGGTCGTTGACCGGCGCCGCGTTCGCCGCCGCTGCCCTGGCCGCCGCCCGGCTCGCGCCGCGCTGACCGCCCGCGAGGTGCAGAGTCATGGACACGACCTTCCGCCGGGCCGCGGGCACCCTGCTGCTGGCGCTCGCGCTGCCTGCGGTCGCCTGCGGCACGAGCATCGCGACCCCGAGGACCGTCCTGCTCGACGAGCCCTTCGACGACGACGCCAACGGCTGGGGCGGGTCGTTCCAGTCCTTCGTCGACGGCGCCTACGTGTGGGACCTGCCCCCGAGCCAGTCCGACGCCCGCGCGGCCGACGCCCTGATCGCGCTGGAACAGCAGCAGGACGCCGACGTCGGCGTCGGCCCCGTCCTACTATTCCTCCTTCCAGTGATGCCCGTCACCGAGGAGCCCGCCACGCAGCCCGCCGCGGAGGCCGAGCTGGGCGTCCGACTCCTGGCCTATCGACGGTAGTACCAGTTATACTCGAATGCATGCAGTTATACTCGAATACATGAAGGTCGCTGTCTCGGTGCCCGACGATGTGTTCTCACGTGCCGACGAGTTGGCCGCCGAGCTCGGAGTCAGTCGCTCACAGATCTACACCCGGGCACTCGAGGAGTACCTCGAGCAGCACGGAGCAGAGGACGATCCCGTTTCCGCTCAGGTGAACAAGGTCGTCGACAGCACCGATACCGATTCCGCTTTCGCCACCATGGCAGCGCGACGGCTCATCGACAGCGGTCACTACTGGGAATGGTGAATCGCGGCGAGATCTGGTGGATCGACTTCGGCGTCCCCCGCGGCTTGGAACCGGGGTACCGACGGCCCGCCGTGATCATCTCGTCCGACCGCTTCAACCGCACCAGGTTGAACACGGTGCTCGTCGCCGTCGTCACGTCCAACCTCGCGTTGGCCGAGCTGCCCGGAAATGTCGCGGTGGAACCGGACGTCGCCGGGCTCGACCGCCCGTCGGTCGTCAACGTCACTCAGGTGGGCACCGTGGATCGCAGGTTCCTGGACACCCTGATCGGGGTGCTCCCCCGCGGCCGACTGGCGGCGCTGGACGCGGGTCTTCGGCTCGTTCTGCGGCTGTAGCGGCCTCAGCAGCCGAGCAACCTGCTCGCGAGGTAGCCCTCCACCTGGTCCAGGGCCACGCGCTCCTGCGCCATCGAGTCGCGCTCGCGGATCGTGACAGCCTGGTCACCCAGGGTGTCGAAGTCGACGGTGATGCAGAACGGCGTGCCGATCTCGTCCTGGCGGCGGTAGCGGCGGCCGATGGCCCCCGAGTCATCGAACTCGACGTTCCAGTTCCGCCGCAGCTGCGCGGCGAGGTCGCGGGCCTTGGGCGAGAGGTCGGCGTTGCGGCTCAGCGGGAGCACGGCCGCCTTGACCGGGGCGAGCCTGCGGTCCAGGCGCAGCACGACGCGCTTGTCGACCCCGCCCTTGGCGTTGGGCGCCTCGTCCTCGGTGTAGGCCTCGACGAGGAACGCCATCATCGAGCGGCCCACGCCCGCCGCGGGCTCGATCACGTACGGCCGGTACCGCGTGCCGGTGGCCTGATCGTAGAACGACAGGTCGACGCCCGAGTGGTTGCTGTGCGTCGTCAGGTCGAAGTCGGTGCGGTTGGCGACGCCCTCCAGCTCGCCCCACTCCTGCCCCTGGAAACCGAACCGGTACTCGACGTCGACGGTGCGCTTCGAGTAGTGGGAGAGCTTCTCCTTGGGGTGCTCGTAGTGGCGCAGGTTGTCCCGGGCGATCCCCAGGTCGACGTACCACTCGGTGCGCTGGTCGATCCAGTACTGGTGGATCTCCTCGTCGGTGCCCGGCTCGACGAAGTACTCCATCTCCATCTGCTCGAACTCGCGCGTGCGGAAGATGAAGTTGCCGGGCGTGATCTCGTTGCGGAAGCTCTTGCCCATCT
>JAKDLE010000341.1 GCA_030453005.1 Pseudonocardia sp.
CCACGCCACGGCGGCGGGCAAGGTGCTGCTCTCCTCGCTGCGTCCGGCCCGGGTCACCGAGCTGCTCGCCCACGCGGGCGGGGCACCTCGGCTCACCACGCGCACCGTCACCGAACGGCGGGCCCTGGACCGCGAGCTGATGCGGGTGCGCTCCGCGGGCGTAGCGGTGGAGGTGGAGGAGTATCGGCCCGGCGTCGCGGCGGTGGCCGCCCCCGTGCCCGGACCCGGAGGCGCCGTCCACGGGGCCCTCGGGGTGACGGTGTCGCGCGCGGAGTTCTCGGCCCGTCGCTGGGAGCTCGAGATGGCCGTGCGCCGCGCAGCCACCCGCGCCGCCCGCGCGGTGAGCGACGAGCAGCCCCGAGAGGTCGGGCAGCTGTAGGAACCGCAGCTTCGACGTTCCCCCCGAGGTCGAGCGCAAGCTCGGTCACCTCGTGCGCCGCCAGGCCAGCCTGCACACCGTCTTCGCCGGAGAGCCGTCCCAAGCAGATCGAGAACCTGCGGGTAGGACGGGAGCAGCTTCGCTAGCGGTGTCAGCTGCGGGGTGGTTCGGTGACGGCGAAGATGCCGCTCGCGGTCAGGACGAGCCGGCCTGCGACGGTGAACTCGGCGCTGGTGAAGGCCAGCCGCCGCCCGACCCGCCGGGTGGTGGCGGTGCCGTGGACCCACTCGCCCAGGTGCGCGGAGCCGGGGAACTCGGTGGTCAGCGAGGCGGTGACCAACCCGGTGTCCGGGGTGCGGCACGGGTGGGCGGTATGACCCATGACGACGTCGGCGACCGCGACGAGCACCCCGGCGTGCAGGAAGCCGCGGCTGTTGGTGTGGCGCTCGTCGATGCGCAGCGCCACGCGGGCCGGGTCGTCGGCAGCCTGATAGAGCGGCCCGATCAGCTCCAGGTAGCGGCTGGGGTGAGCGAAGGTGACATAGCCGTCGGGCGCGCTCATCAGGTGCTCCTCGCCGCGTCGGGGCTCGGCGTGCGGGCCGCGACGATCGCCGCGATCAGCGCCCGCAGAGGCGCCTCGAGTGGGTCGCTCTACCACGCGTTCGGCTCGCGGCACGGGCTGCTTGCGGCGGTGTGGCTTCGTGCGACCCGTCGTGGGCAGGAGCGTTGGCTCGGGGTCGGGCGACCGCACCCGGACGACCCTGTCGAGGCCGGGGTGGCGATGGCTCTGGCCGGGCTCGGGTTCGCCCGTGAGAGCCCCGAGGACGTGCGGGTGCCGACGATCCTGCGGCCCACCGACTTCGCCGACGTCGCGATCGACCTCGACGTGCACAACAAGCCGATCCGCGATGGTGTGCGCACGCTCGCGGCCCGGCTCGGTGGCCGGGACGCGGCCCTGCGCGTCCACCTGGCCACCCTCGAGATCCCCTACGGCGCGCTGCAGATGCGCCTCGAAGCGGGCGCGGGTCTGCCTCCGTCGCTGGATGGGCACATCGCGGCGGCGGCGCGCGCGGTTCTGGAGGGGCCGTGATGGACTCGTTGTTCGTGCCGGGCCACCGAACTCGTCGATGCCGCCCTGGAGGTCGACGGGCGCGACGTGGTGCGCCTCGGGGTCTGGCGGATCGCGCCGGCCCCGCCGCTGCCCGACCGGCCCGCGGACCCGCCGGACCCGCCGCCGACGCCGGGTCCCGACGAGCTGCCCGAGCACATTCCCCCGCAAGTCTTGTTCGGGACCTCTGGCTATGTGCCGGCGATGCAGTGGCGGATGGCTCGCGGCGGGTTCGACGCCCCCGGCCGCGGCGCGGCGTGGTCGCGCCCTCGGCACCCGCTGCTGCCGGGACCCCGACGCCGTCGCCGGCCCGGCTGCTGCTGGCCGCCGCGACCGCCATGGCCTGTCCGGCGTGCTGGACCATCGGCGCTTCCCAGACCCTGCTGGTGGTGGCCCGGGCGTGACCACCGATCCGTACGGCACCCTCGGCGTCGGGTACGCCACCCGCCGCCGCACCGACCCGCGTGTCGCCGTCCTGATCGATCGCGCGCTGGTGGGGTGCGCCTCGGTGGTCACCGTGGTGGCTACGCTCTCCGAGCTGTCCGGCCCGGTCGAGGTGGTGCCGATACCTGTCCCGTCCGGCTGCGTCGACGGGTTCCTCGCGGCTCACTGGCAACGCCCGCACGCCTACCTCGACCCGGCCGTCCGCGCCGCGGTCTCCGGTCTGGCCGCGCTACCCGCCGCCGTCCTCGGGCGAGGTCTGCGCCGACTGGCCGACGACGTCGCCGGCGGCCGATGGCACGAGCGCTACGCCGACCTGCAGGCTCTCGGCGAACTCGACGTGGGCTACCGGCTTGTGGTGGCCGGCCACTGACCCTCGGGCGCCATCCACAGTAGGATCCGGGCCGGCCCACCCAACTCCGGCACCTCAGCTGCGTCGCGAGCGGCAGCAGAAGCTCCGCGCAGCCGGCTGCCGGGGCGTGGGTTGCGGCGGGCCGTCGACGCCTGTCCGCCCTCGCGCTATCCTGCGATAGCGACTCGGAGGTGTGCTGGGATGACTGATGTACTCGTACGTGATGTGCCTGATGACGTGATCACCGCACTCGACGCTCGCGCGTCTCGCCTGGGCCTTTCCCGCAGCGAGTACCTGCGTCGACGGCTGGCCCAGGAGGCCACGAGCAGTCCGCAGCCGGTGACCGCAGACGATCTCACCGCCTTCGCGCACACTTTCGCCGACCTCGCCGACCCCGAGGTCATGAAGGGCGCCTGGGAGTGACGTCCTGGCTCATCGACACCTCCGCTCTCACCCGCTTGGCGCGCACCACCGACGCCGCCGCGTGGGCAGAGCGGATCGAGCGGGGACTGGTCCGCATCAGCACCGTGACGCGACTGGAGATCGGCTATTCGGCGCGCTCAGGCAGCGACCTACGCACCGCGACACGACGACCTCCGCTCGCGTCGATGCCCGTGGAGTACGAGACACCGGCCATCGAGGACCGCGCCGTCGAGGTGCAACTGCACCTGGCCGACCTCGGGCACCACCGCGCCCCCTCGGTCGCGGATCTGATCGTCGCCGCCACCGCGGAACTCGCCGGGTTGACCCTCGTCCACCTCGACAAGGACTTCGAGGTGATCGCCGAGGTCACCGGCCAGCCGACCGAGCGCCTGGTCGTGACCTGACTCAGGCCCCGACATCAGCATCCTGCGGCCCGCGCGGGCCACGAGTGAGCCAGAGCTGGCCGTAGCCCCGCGAGGTCGCGCGTCCAGTACCCGGCCGCGATGATCGCGGGTGCCGGCACAACGACGCTTTAGGCGATCCCTGCTGGTCAGGCTCCAGCTCGTCGATCTTGTCCAGGCGGCGATAGGTCGTCGGGCGGGTCACCCCGAACCCGGCGACGGTCTGGGCGACCGGTGAGCTCACCGGTCTCGTACATCTCCTGTGCAGGCCGGGAGGGCCTGTACCACCGCCGGGTTCCCGGGCACCATCACCGCGAGGGAGCACCCCCACCCGCTCCCAGGTGCGGTGCGCGCAGCTGCGGCGTCCAGGGAACAGCAGGTCGCAGAGCGCACGCAGTCGCCGACTCGCGCACTCAGACCCCGACTCGCGGGTCAGGGGCGCAGGTGGGTGAGGTCGTCCAGCTCGCGCAGGGTGGCGTCGGTGGAGTCCGGGCCGTGGTCGGCGAGCTCGAAGAGCAGGCGGTCGACGCCCGCGGCCGCGTAGGACTCCACCGCGGCGGGCTTCGGCACGGCGCCGTAGAGGGTGACGGGGAGAGCCTCGCGCCCGGAGTCGAGCGCCCGACGGCGCAGCTCGGCGATGCGCCCGGCGAACGCGTCGAGGCCCGAGAGCGGCACCCGCAGCGGGATCCAGCCGTCGCCGTGGGACAGGACGCGGTCGAGCACCGTCGGGCCGCCGCCGCCGATCAGCACCGGTGGGACGCGCTGCGGCTTGGGCCACGACCAGAGCAGCGAGAAGTCGACGAAGCGGCCGTGGAACTCCGCCTCGTCGTGTGTCCAGATCGTCCGCATCGCCTCGACGTGCTCCAGCATCCTCGCCGTCCGCCTGTCGGGGTCGACGCCGTGGTGGGCCATCTCCTCGGCGTTCCAGCCGGGGCCGACGCCCAGCTCGAACCGGCCGCCGGAGATCAGGGCGACGCTCGCGACGGTCTTGGCCAACAGGATCGGATCGTGTTGCGCCACCAGTGACACGCCGGTTCCCAACGCGATCCGCCGGGTCACCGCGGCCATCGCCGCGAGCGCGACGAACGGGTCGTAGGTGTGGCAGTAGCGCCGCGGCAGCTCGGCACCGCCGGGCCACGGCGTGACGCGGCTGGTGGGGATGTGGGTGTGCTCGGTGAGGAACAGCGCGTCGAACCCCCGGTCCTCGACGGCCCGGCCGAGGTCGGTCGGGGAGATGCCGTAGTCGGTCAGGAAGGTCACGACGCCGAGGTCCACGCCGACAGCTTCGCACGGTCCGGAAAGCGGCCCGGCCCCTGATCGCCATTCGGGAACGGACAGCGCGTCGGGTCCTGCTGCCAGCACTGATCACGATGGCAGCGCGCGGGGATACCCTGCCGACCATGGACGAGGGGCCCAGGGGCTGGGCGACA
>JAKDLE010000342.1 GCA_030453005.1 Pseudonocardia sp.
TGAGGTGCTGGCCACGTCCGTCGCCTACGCGGCGGTGCCGGAGCCGACGCTGCCCGGCGGCGTCGACGGCGGTCACGTCGACGTGCGGGTGCGGAGGGCCTGACCGCGAGTGAGTGCTGCGCAGCGGTGGGCCGAGTTGCAGGAGGGGCGGGGGATCCCGCCGGAGATCCTGGCGCACGCCACCGCCCCGCCATGGCTGCACGACCCAACCGACTTCACCGCCCCGGCCGTTCCGGCCGACACCCCGTCGCGGCGGGCGGCGTCGGGGCTGCTAGGTGCGGGCGGGACCGTGCTCGACGTCGGCTGCGGCGGTGGGGGCGCCTCGCTCGCCCTGGCGGGCGTCGTCGCCCACGTCACGGCCGTCGACCAGCAGTCCGACATGCTGGAGGTGTTCGCCGCCGGCGCCACGGCCCGCGGCATCGCACATCGTCTCGTGCCCGGCCGGTGGCCCGATGTCGCGATCGCCGCCGGGCCTGCCGACGTCGTGCTGAGCCACCACGTCCTGCACAACGTGGTCGACCTGCCGCCGTTCCTGCTCGCGCTCACCGCGGCCGCCCGCCGCGGCGTCGTCGTGGAGATGTTCGCCGAGCATCCGATGGCTTGGCTCGACGGCCTGTGGGTGCGGTTCCACGACCTGCACCGCCCGCCGCCTGCGACCACCGACGACGCGCTGGCGGTCGTCGCCGAGCTGGGGATCGACGTGCGGGTGGAGCGCTGGGAGCGGGAGACGGTGCCGCGGCAGGACGCACAATGGGTCACCCGGCGGCTCTGCCTGCCCGTGGA
Organism: Pseudonocardia sp.; assembly: GCA_030453005.1. GTDB lineage: Bacteria > Actinomycetota > Actinomycetes > Mycobacteriales > Pseudonocardiaceae > Pseudonocardia. Next base: position 784 of record JAKDLE010000342.1, read on the forward strand.
ACGCGTCGCGGAGGTGGCGGTGGCGCTCGACGCGGTGCCTTCTCGGCCTCGCATGGCCGCCACGCTCGTCTGGGAGGGGTGAGACCCGCACCGCACCGACGGGCCCGGTAGGACAGCGAACTCGCGCGGTGGGTCGGCAAACTCGCCGGGTGGGTCGGCAAACTCGCCGGTCGCTAGAGTCAGCGCCGGCGGAGGTGATATGCCCGAACTGGAGGTTCTGCTCGGCGTCGTGGCCGCCGTGGTGCTCCTCGGTGTGCTCGCCGTGCGCGTCTCCGTCCGGGTGGGGCTGCCGTCGCTGCTGCTCTACCTGGGCATCGGGCTGCTGCTCGGCGAGTCGGTGCTGGGCATCCCGTTCTCCGATGCGCCGCTGACGGAGTCGATCGGGCTCGCGGCGCTGGTGTTCATCCTGATCGAGGGCGGGTTGACGACCCGGTGGGCCGCGGTGCGCCCCTCGCTGGGAGTGGGCATCGCGCTGTCCACGGTGGCCGTGACCGTCAGCATCGCCGTCGTCGGCACGTCGCTGCACCTGCTGCTGGACCTCGAGTGGCGCACCGCCGTCCTGTGGGGCGCGGTGCTGTCGTCCACCGACGTGGCCGCCGTGTTCAGCGTGCTGCGCGGGGTGGGGGTGTCGCGGCGGCTGGCCGGGATGCTGGAGCTGGAATCGGGCATGAACGACGCGCCGGTCGTGCTCGCGGTCATCCTGCTCGCCTCCGACGACCCGATCACCTGGCTGACGCCCGTCCTCGTCGTCTACGAGCTGGCGGCGGGAGCCGCGATCGGGGTGCTGCTGGGGCTGGGCGGCGCCTGGGCGCTGCGGCGGGCCGCGCTGCCCTCCACCGGCCTCTACCCGCTCGCCGCCATCGCCGTGTGCGTGCTCGCCTACTCCTCGGGGCAGCTCGCACACGCCTCCGGGCTGCTCGCCACCTACGTGTGCGCGCTGGTCCTGGGCAACTCCGATCTCCCGCACCGGGGCGGCGTGCGCTCCTTCGCCGAGGGCACCGGCTGGCTCGCGCAGATCGGGTTGTTCGTGCTGCTGGGGCTCTACGCCTCGCCCGCCCGGCTGGTCGAGGCGGTGGTGCCCGCGCTGATCGCGGGTGTCGTGCTGGTCGTGGCCGCCCGACCGCTCTCGGTGATCGCCGCGGCGACGCCGTTCCGGCTGCCGTGGCGCGAGCAGGCGTTCCTGTCCTGGTCCGGGCTGCGCGGCGCGGTGCCGATCGTGCTCGCGCTGATCGCGCTGACCGAGGGGGCCCCGAGTGCCGACGCGCTCGTCGACGTCGTGTTCGTGCTGGTGGTCGTGCTGACGCTGCTGCAGGGCACGACGCTGCCGTTCGTCGCGCGGCGGCTGGGCGTGACGCAGTCCGTCGAGGCGCAGGAGATCGAGGTCGACGCCGCCCCGCTCGAGGAGCTGGGCGCCGACCTGCTCCAGGTCCGGGTGCCCGTCGGGTCCCGGCTCCAAGGTGTCTACCTGCGGGAGCTGCGGCTGCCGGTCGGCGCCACCGTCAGCCTGCTCGTGCGCGGCGAGCAGGCCTTCACCCCCAACGGCGAGACGCGTCTGCGCGAGCTCGACCAGCTGCTCGTCGTGGCCACCGCGAGCGCCCGCCGAGCCGCCGAGGACCGCATCCGCGCCGTCGACCGGAGCGGCCGGCTGGCCCGGTGGCGCGGTGGGGGATGATGGAATCGTGAGTGCCCCTCCGTCTGTTCCCCGGGTCCGGTTGCTCGGCCTGATCGCCGTACTGGTCCTGGCCGCCGACATCGTCACCAAGGTGATCGGGGTGGCCACGCTGGAGGGCCGCGAGCCGGTCGAGATCCTCGGCGGGCTCGTCCACCTCCAGCTGATCCGCAACCCGGGCGCCGCGTTCTCCCTGGCCACCGGCTACACCTGGGTGCTGACGCTGATCGCGATCGCCGTGGTCGTCGTGATCATCCGGGTGGCGCGCAAGCTGGCCTCCACCGGCTGGGCCGTCGCGCTCGGGCTCGTGCTCGGCGGTGCGCTGGGCAACCTGGTCGACCGGATCTTCCGCTCGCCGGGTCCGCTGCGGGGCCACGTCGTCGACGTGGTGTCGCTGTTCGCCCCCGACGGCCGCGTGTGGCCGGTGTTCAACCTGGCCGACGCCGCGATCGTCAGCGGGGGGACGGTGCTGGTGATCCTGGCCCTGACCGGCCGCGAGCTGGACGGCACGCGCACGCCGTCGAAGAAGGACGAGAAGGCCGCATCCGATGAGTGACCTGCGCAGGCTCCCCGTCCCCGACGGGCTCGACGGGATGCGCGTCGACGCCGGGCTCTCGCGGCTGCTCGGGATGTCGCGCACCGCCGTGGCCGGGCTCGCCGAGAACGGCCGCGTCGAGGTCGACGGGCGGGCCGCGGGCAAGTCCGACCGGCTCATCGCGGGCACCTGGCTGGAGGTGGCCCTCCCCGAGCCCGACGCCTCCACGGAGATCGCCGCGCCCCCCGAGGTGGTGGCCGGGCTGACGGTGCTGCACGCCGACGACCACGTCGTGGTCGTCGACAAGCCCATCGGCGTGGCCGCCCACCCGAGCCCGGGCTGGACCGGGCCCACCGTCGCCAGCGGGCTCGCGGCTCTGGGCTACCGGGTGTCCACCTCCGGGTCGGAGGAGCGGCAGGGCATCGTGCACCGGCTCGACGTCGGCACCACCGGGGTGATGGTCGTGGCCACCTCCGAGCAGGCCTACACGCTGCTCAAACGGGCGTTCAAGGAGCGCACGGTCTCCAAGCGCTACCACGCGGTCGCGCAGGGTCATCCCGACCCGAGCAGCGGCACCATCGACGCCCCGATCGACCGCCACCCCAAGCACGACTACCGGTTCGCCGTCGTGGCCGGGGGCAAGCCGAGTGTCACGCACTACGACACCATCGAGGCGTTCCGGGCCGCGTCGCTGCTCGACGTGCGGCTGGAGACCGGGCGCACCCACCAGATCCGGGTGCACCTCTCCGCGCTGCGCCACCCCTGCGTCGGCGACCTGGCCTACGGCGCCGACCCCGTGCTCGCCAAGCGCCTGCAGATGGACCGGCAGTGGCTGCACGCCCGCGAGCTGGGGTTCGACCACCCGGGCGACGGCCGGTGGGTCTCCTACGTCAGCCCGTACCCGGCCGACCTCGCCCGCGCGCTGGCCCTGCTGCGCGAGTGAGCAGGCGGCTCGCGATCCTGGCCTGCTGCGTCGTGGTCGGCCTGCTGACGGCCTGGTACGCGGGCTCGCGGTTCGAACCCACCACGCCCGGGCCCGCATCCGGCTCCGTGGCGCTGGGCCCGCACTCCGGGGAACTCGTCGCCGACTACCTCGCGCGGCTGCCCGCGGAGCTGCCCCCGCCGGGGGCCGCGGCGTACGCGCTCGTGCAGTTCGACACCGCGCTGACCGGGCCCGAGGCGCTCGCCGCCGTCGACGGCACGCAGCCGGCCCGCGCGGTGTTCCGGGTGCCGTTCGAGCGGGTGCAGACCGCGCTGCGTTTCGAGGGTCTGGGCGCCGGGGGTCTGGGCGCCGGGGGCCTGGGCCCGGTCGACGTCGCCCGGCAGCGGGCCCGCCACGCCGCCGCGGCCGACGCCGCACGGCTCACCGGCCGCGCTGGGGCCGTGGCCGCCGCGGAGGCCACGGCGCTCGCCGATCCGGGCTGTGCGTGTCTGGTGGCACTGGTGGTGCGCGGCGACCGCGCGGCGCTGGAGGCGGTGGCCGCCGGCCCCGAGGTGCGCGCGGTGCACGCCGCCCCCGCCGACGCACAGCCCGTCGAGCTGGCGT
>JAKDLE010000343.1 GCA_030453005.1 Pseudonocardia sp.
TCGCGGCCGGTCTGCTGACCCTGCACGGCGGCCGGCGGCCGGCGCCGGCCCGGCGGGGGTGGCGGTGCACCCGTGCGGCCCACCGACGCCGTGCTCAGCACCCCCGGCGTCGCGGCGCCGTACCAGCGCGCAAGGGGGCGGTGATGGCAGGCGGACCCACGGTCACCCTGACCTTCGCCGGGGACTCGACCAAGCTCGACCGGGCGTTCGGCCAGGTCGGCGAGTCCGCGGCCGGCATGTCGCGCGACGTGGGCCGGGCTTCGGACGGGATCTCCGGCAGTAGCTCGGGCCTGGACCGGCTCGGGGCCAGCGCAGACGGGGCCGAGGGCAAGTTCCAGGGGCTCGGGGACGTCATCTCGGGCACCGGCGACGTGATGACCTCGTTCAAGGAAGGCGACATCGTCGGGATGGCCGGCGGGCTGGCCGACATGGCCGGCGGCATCGCCGCGTTCGTGGTGCCCGCCCTGATGTCGATGGGGGCCTGGATCGGTACCGCGGCGACCGCGACCTGGGGGTTCACCGCGGCCCTGCTGGCCAACCCGATCACCTGGGTGGTCATCGCCATCATCGCGCTGATCGCCGCGATCGTGCTGCTCATCGTGTACTGGGACCAGGTCGCCGCGGTGGTCGGTGTGGTCGTCGACTGGATCGTGGGCCGCTGGAACTGGGTCATGGCGAAGCTGGGCGCGGTGGGCGCGTTCATCAAGTCGATCTTCTCGGACGCCTGGCGGTGGGTGCAGGACCGGGCGTCCGCGCTGGTCGGCTGGCTGGCCGGGCTCCCGGGCCGGGTCGGTCGCGCCCTGTCCGGTATGTGGGACGGGCTGAAGTGGTCGTTCCGGTCGGCGATCAACTGGCTGATCGGGAAGTGGAACAACTTCAGCCTGGGCATCGGCGGGTTCTCGTTCATGGGCTTCCAGGTGCCCGGCTTCCGCATCCACACCCCGAACATCCCCTACTTCCACCAGGGCGGCGTCGTGCCCGGTGCACCGGGCTCGGAGACCCTCGCGATGCTCCAGGCCGGTGAGACGGTCATCCCCGCCGGGCAGGGCGGCACCGGGCGCGGCTCGGTCGTCGTGTCGTTCCACGGTGACGTCGACTCCGCGTTCGCCACCGCGTTCATGAAGCTCGTCCGGACCGGCAAGATCCAGATTGGGGGCTGACCGTGGCCTACACCCCGGTGCCTGCGGGCACTGAGAACTGGGACGTCCCGCTGAACCAGGCGCTGTCCGACATCGACGACACCGCCGAGGACGCGATGGCCGGGGACGGCACGATCGTCGACACCCTGGAGACCACCACCTCGACGGCCTACACCGACCTGGCCACCGTGGGTCCGTCGGTGACGGTCACCCTCACCTCGCCGCGAACCGTCGCGGTGCTGCTGTCGGCCCGGATGCGTAACGCCGTCACCTCCGACGACGTCTGGCAGGGGTTCACCGTCTCGGGTGCGACCACGGCCGCCGCGAGCGACAACGCCGGGACCCGGCACAACGGCTCCGGCGCGTTGCAGACCTACACCTCCACGGCCGTGGTGGCGTGCAACGCCGGGACCACCACGTTCACCAGCAAGTACCGGGTGGACGGCGGCACCGGCGAGTACTCGCTGCGGGTGATCGCCGTCCTGGTGCTGTGACCGGCTACGGGCAGGGCCTCTACGGCGGCGGCCGCTACGGCGGCGGGGACACCCCCGGCGTGGCGCTGCTCACCCACGTCCTGGGTGTCGACGGCCGCCTGATCGTCGAGATGGCCTGGGGCGCCGACATCACCGTCGAGTCCGCGCTGTGGGTGTGGACCGACGTCACCCGCGACGTGCGCATCGACCGCGACCGGGGCATCACCGTCCGGGTCGGGCGTTCCGACGAGGCGAGCACCACCCAGCCTGCCGCGTGCTCGCTGACCTTCGACAACACCGACAGCAGCTACAGCCTGGGTGGGCAGTCCCCGAACTGGCCCAACGTGCGCCAGTCCACCCCGCTGCGGGTCACCATCGACCCCGGTGACGGGCTGGGCGGGCGCACCGCGTTCATCGGCTACGTCGACAGCTTCACCCCCAGCTGGGAGATGACCGGCCGCGTCCCCACGGTGTCGTGCTCGGCGTCGGGCATCCTGCGCCGCCTGGGCCAGAACTCCTCCCCGGTGCTGTCGTCGCTGCGCCGCCGTCTGACCACCGAGGCCAACGTGGTGGCCTACTGGCCGCTGGAGGACGGCTCAGACGCCGTCTACGGTGCGTCGGCGATACAGGGCGCGCTGCCGATGCTGGTCACCGTCGGCGCGGCGAAGTGGGCAACGTCGAGCGTGTTCGCCGCGTCGCTGCCGCTGCCCGTGCTCGACGACACCGCCCTCGACGGGCGCACCCCCGACTACCCCCACACCGGGCAGTGGCAGGTCCGGGTCCTGATGGACTTCCCCGACGACGGCCTGGTCGACGGGGCGGTGCTGCTGCGCATCTACACGCAGGGCACCTACGCCTACTGGGAGCTGGTCTACGGCACCGGCGGGTCGCTGCGGCTGCGCGCGTACAGCCCCAGGGGCGTGCTGCTGTTCGACGACGGCCCCTACGCCTTCCAGGTGGACGGGCAGCCGTTGCGCCTGGCCGTGGAGGCCACACAGAACGGCTCCGGGATCGACTACCGGTTCGTCACGCAACCGGTCACCGGGGGTGCCGGGCTGTTCATCGCCAACACCCGCACGTTCTCCACGCTGGGCAAGGTCACCCGCGTCATCGTCATGGCGTCGTTCAACTCCAAGTCCCTCGCCGTCGGGCACGTCGTCGTGCAGGACGAGGTCACCGGCATCTTCGACGACTCCGACGAGCTGCGGGCGTTCGCCGGGGACCTGATCACCCCGACCGGGGGCCGCCTGTCGCGGTTGTGCACCGAGAACGACGTGCCGTACTCGGCGTTCGGCGACGGCAGCACCGTGGGTCTGGCCACCGACCGGATGGGGCCGCAGCTCCCCGACGAGCTGCTCAACCTGCTCCGCGCCGCCGAGGCGGTGGACGGCGGGATTCTGCACGACGGCACCGACGACGGCCTGTCCTACCGGACCCGCCGGTTCCGCGAGTCCCGCCCGCCGTCGTTCACCATCGACGTCGCCGCCGGACAGCTCGGCGGCACCCTCGCCCCCGTCTACGACGACCAGGCGCGGGTGAACAGGGCCTCGGTGACCAGGCAGGAAGGCGCGACGGCCGTCCACACCGACACCGACGGCCCGCTCGGCACCGCCACCGTGGGCATCTACGACTCCTCGGCCACCGTCGGTGTGCAGTCCGACGACGCGCTGCCCCACATCGCGTCGTGGCTGGTCAACAAGGGCACCGTCGACGGCTACCGACACCCGGTGCTCAACCTCACCCTCACCGAGACCCCCGACCTCGCCGCCGCCTGGCTGGGCGTCGGCCCCGGCTACCGCATCGACCTGCTCAACGCCGGTGCCGTCTCGCCCGAGCACCCCGCCCCGCCGGTCCCGTTGGAGGTCCAGGGCTACGAGCAGACCATCACCTCCTCGCGCTGGGACGCCACGATCAACTGCGCACCGCAGCGCCCGTGGGCCGTGGGCAAGCTCGCAGCGGATGCCGCCGACACCGGCGAGTTCGTGTCCCGGCTCGACACCGCCCTGTCGGTGTCCGACGAGGTGCGCGCGGTCGGCGCGACCGACCTGGTCGTGTCGACCCACCACGGGCCGCGGTGGACCACCGACCCCGACGACTGGCCGTTCGAGGTCGACGTCGGCGGTATCCCGATCACCGTGACCGCCGTGACGGGCACCTCGTCGCCGCAGACGTTCACCCTCGACCCCGCCACCGTCACCAAGACCCTGCCCGTGGACGCCCTGGTCAGCCTGTGGCAGCCGCGCGTGCTCGGGCTCTGAAGGAGGAACCCCCGATGTTCACCGCCGGTCAGAAGCTGCGCGCGTCCGAGCTGAACGACGCGCTGGAGACCCCGCTGTTCCGGCTGGTCCGCACCACGGACCTGTCCGTGGCGACGAACACCGAGACCATCGTGACGTGGCAGGACGACCCGGTTGACTCCGACAGCATGTGGTCGCCGGCCGCCCCCGACCAGGTCCTGGTCAACAAGGCCGGGGTGTGGATTCTGTTCGCCGAACTGCGGTTCCCCGCGAACGTGACCGGCATCCGCATCAACTCGATCCTGCTCAACTCCACCTCGATCAACGACCGGATCGTCGTCGACGCCCGCGCCGCGCTGCCGGTCGGCACCATCCCCACCGTCAGCACCATCTACGCGCTCGACGTCGGTGACGTGCTCCGGGTGAACGCCTACCAGGACTCCGGGGCGAACCTGGACCTGGAGCTGTTCGGTGGCAGCGGCGTCTCGTTCGCCGGTGCGTGGCTGGGCGCGCTCGCATGACACGACCTCACGGCGGCGCCGCGTGTGCCTGGCGGTACCGGGCCCCGTCCACCGCCCACGCCGCCCCGCTCTGCTGCAGCTACGTCATCGGCTCCCGGCTCGGCGCGGCCTAACCCATGGACCAGGAGGGCACCGACCGTGGAACTGCTGCCGACGCTGC
>JAKDLE010000344.1 GCA_030453005.1 Pseudonocardia sp.
CGGCGTGAGGTGCGTCTGGTCGCGGTTCACAAGCGCTACCGGCGCGGCGCCGACGTGCTCGCCGGCATCGACCTGGAGCTGACGCCCGGGCGCCCGGTCGTGGTGCTCGGTGGCAACGGCACCGGCAAGTCGACGCTGCTGCGCATCGCCGCGGGCTGTTCCGCGCCGACGTCGGGCCGGGTGCTCGGCCGCCCTCGCCGGGTCGGCTACCTGCCCGCGGACCTCGGCGCGTCGGACCGCATGACGGCCCGCGCGTGGCTCGCGCATCTCGCCGCCATCCGAGGCTCCGACCGGGTGACGGCCGCGCGGCAGGCCGTCGCGTTGCTCGCCGACCTCGGGTTCACCGGCGGTCTCGACGCGCCGATGACGCAGCTGTCCACCGGCAACGCGGCGAAGGTCGGGCTGGCGCAGGCGTTGTGCGGTACGCCCGGGCTGGTCGTGCTCGACGAGCCGTGGTCGGCTCTCGACGCTGCTGCGGCGACGGTGCTCGACGCCCGGCTCTCCGCGGCGACCGCTGTGCTGCTGCTCGCCGACCACACCGGTCGCGCCGCCGCGCTGCCCGGCGTGCAGGCCGTCCGTCTGCGGTCCGGGCGCCTGTTCTGCGACGGGCGACCCGTCGCGCCGGCGCAGACCACGGTCGAGCTGCGGTGTCCCGGCGATCCGGCGGCTACCGCGGCGGTCCTGCCGTCCGTGACGTGGTGGGCCTCCGACGGGGCCGTCCTCACCGTCCGCGTACCCGCTTCCCTCGGCGACGCGCTGCTGGCTGCGGCCCTGGCCGCCGGGTGTTCGGTGCTGGGCGTGCGTCGCGCATGAAAGTTCTCGCGGTGGCCCGCTACCTCGGCGCCGAGGTGCTGCGCTCGCAGCGCTACCTCATGCCGCTGTTGCTGCACGCCGCGGCGCTCGCGGTGCTGTTCGGAGGCGATCCCGGTCCGCCGCCCGTGCCCTGGATCGCCTCCGCACTCGTCGCCTACCCGGTCGCGGCCTGGTTCGCGCTGGTCGTGGCGCACGTCGAGGATCCGGTGCGGCGCACGCTCACCGCGTCGGCCGCGGGGGGCTGGGCGCCGGTCGCGGCCGCCACGCTGCTCGTCGCCTTGGCCGGGGACGCCGTGCTCGTCGCGCTGTCGGTGCTGTGGCCGGTGCTGCTCGGCGGCTACCCGTACCCGGCCCGGACGCTGCTGCTCGGGGTCGTCGCGCACACCGCCGCGGTCTCGGCGGGCACCGCGGTCGGGCTGCTGTGCGCACGGCCGGTCGTGGCGCGCATCGGGCGGTCGGTACTGCTCGTCGTCACCGTCGTGGTGGTGACCGCGGTGCAGCCGTGGCTCCCCCCGGTGGGCACGGCGGTGCGGGCGTTGAGCTCCGCGGCCGGTCCGCCCGTGTTCGGCGCGGTCCTGGGTCTGGCGCTGGCCTGCGGGGCCGCGGCCCTCGCCTGGTGGGTGGATCGGAGCCGGTGAGCTTGACAGCGTGAACCCGAGGTTGCATGGTTAGTTACATGAGTAATGGACCAAGGGACTGGCGGTCGGGGTGAACGACGACGGGCGGCCGCTGTTCGTGCAGATCGCCGAGCAGATCGAGACCTCCATCGTCGACGGGTCGCTCGCCGAGGAGGCCCAGGTGCCCTCGACGAACGAGCTCGCGGCCTTCCACCGCATCAACCCGGCCACCGCGGCCAAGGGCGTCAGCAGGCTCGTGGCCGACGGCGTCCTTCTCAAGAGACGAGGAATCGGCATGTTCGTCGCCACCGGCGCGCGCACCCTGCTGCTGGAACGCCGCCGCGAGGACTTCGCCCGGCAGTACCTGGCCCCGCTGCTCGCGGAGGCCCGCAAGCTCGGCATGGACGCCGAGCAGGTCAAGAAGATGATCGATCTCTGGGGGGACGAGGCATGACCGCGATCAGGACGACGGAGCTGACGAAGCGCTACAGGGACGTCACCGCGCTCGACGAGGTGAGCATCTCGCTCGCCGAGAACACCATCCACGGCCTGCTCGGGCGCAACGGCGCGGGCAAGACCACGCTCATGCAGGTGCTCACCGGGCACGTGTTCGAGACCTCAGGCTCCGTCGAGGTCTTCGGTGAGGCTCCCCGGGAGAACGCCGGTGTGCTCTCACGGGTCTGTTTCGTCAAGGAGAGCCAGCGCTACCCCGACGGCTTCCGGGTGCGGCACGCGCTGCGCTCGGCGGAGCTGCTGTTCCCGCAGTGGGACGCCGCGTTCGCCGCCGAACTGGTGGAGGACTTCGGGCTGCCGGAGAACCGGGTGATCAAGAAGCTGTCCCGGGGGCAGCTGTCGGCCGTCGGAGTGATCATCGGGCTGGCCTCGCGGGCGCCGCTGACGTTCTTCGACGAGCCCTACCTCGGCCTCGACGCCGTCGCGCGGCAGCTGTTCTACGACCGGCTGCTCGCCGACTACGCCGAGCATCCGCGCACGGTCGTGCTCTCCACCCACCTGATCGACGAGGTCAGCGACCTCATCGAGCACGTCGTCCTGATCGACCGGGGTCGCGTCCTGATCGACGAGGACGCCGACGCCCTGCGCGACCGCGCCGTCGTCGTCAGCGGGGAGACGGCCGCGGTGGAGGAGTTCGTCACGGGGCGCACCGAGCTGCACCGCGAGCAGCTGGGTGGGCTCCTGCGCGTCACCGTGACCGGGGCGCCGTCCCGACCGGTCGCGGCACCGGACCTGCGGTTCGAGCCGGTGTCACTGCAACAGCTCGTCGTCCGCACCACAGTCGGTTCCGCACAGGGGGAGTCCTCATGACACGCGTCGTCGACGTCGCCCGCATCCACGTCGTCAACCGGCGGCTGGCCGTCGGCCTGCCCCTCGCGGTCCTGTTGGGGGTGTTGCTCCTCAACATCGCGATAGCGATCGTCGCGGGCACGGGCGAGGTCAAGACCGGCAGTGTAACGGCGATCTACGCCGTCGTCGGCATCACGATGCTGCAGGCGATCACGCAGTTCTTCGGGTTCGCGCTGGGCCTGGGTGTCACCCGGCGGGCCTTCTACGCGGGCACGGCGCTGTTCGCGGTGGTCCAGGCGATCGGGTACGGGCTCTTGCTGACCCTCGGCGTCGTCGCCGAGCGGGCCACCGGCGGCTGGGGGGTGGGGCTGAGCTTCTTCCGGTTCGGTGTGTCGGTGCAGGAGAGCCCGGTCGTGCACTGGCTCGACTTCAGCGCAGGCCTGCTGGTGTTCTCCGCGGCCGGCGTCGCCTTCGGGGTGGTGTTCAAGCGGTGGGGCCTGCTCGGGGTGTACGCGACGCTGTTGACGCTCGCCGCGGTGCTCATCGCCGCCGCGGCGGTCATCGGCTGGCAGGGGTGGTGGCCGCAGGTGTTCTCGCTGTTCAGCAGCCTTCCGTCGCCGGTCGCGGGCGCGGGCGTCCTGGCCCTGTGCGCCGTGGCGATCGGTGGCGCGGGCTGGCTGGTGCTGCGCTGCGCCACGCCGTGATCCTGCCGCGCCGGGTATCAGTGCTCGCAGGGGTTCCGAGGGCGCCGCGACGACCTCGGGGGCAGCCACCGTCAGCGCCGGCACGTAGCCGGTGGCGGCGGTGGCGCTGCCCGTCTGCGCGGTGCCGCGCGGCGATCCGGAGGCCGAACGCGCAAGCCGCAGCAGCGGTTGGAGATCCCCGCGCACCGGTCCGGGGCGGCCGCGCGGGGAACGGCCTCGCCTCGCCTCGCACGGGTAGGTCAGGGTGTGGGTGTGCACGCCTTCAGCTACGACGCCCTGCCGGGCCGGATCGTGTTCGGGGCCGGGACGGCCCGCACCGAGCTGAGGAGCGAGGTCGAGCGGCTGGGCGCGTCGCGGCTCCTGCTGATCGCCTCCGAGCGGGTCCGCGGCCTCACCGCGCCGTTCGCGGACCGGGTCGTCGCGACGTTCACCGACGTACGCGAACACGTCCCCGTCGCCACGGCGGAGGCCGCCCGCGTCGCGGCGGCGGGAGCTGACGCGGTGCTCTGCATCGGCGGCGGGTCCACCGTCGGCACGGCGAAGGCCGTCGCGCTCGCGACCCGGCTGCCGATCCTCGCCGTGCCGACGACGTACTCCGGCTCCGAGGTCACGCCGGTCTGGGGGACGTCGCAGGACGGCGTGAAGACCACCGGCACCGACCCCGTCGTGCTGCCCCGCACCGTCGTATACGACCCGGAGCTGACGGCGTCGCTGCCGCCCGGGCAGGTCGTCGCGAGCGCACTCAACGCGATGGCGCACTGCGTCGAGGCGTTCTGGGCGCCGGGACGCAACCCGATGAGCACCGTCGTGGCCGAGGAGGGCGTGCGCTCGCTCGCCGCGGGTCTGCGCGACGACGACCCCGCGGCGCTGCTGCTGGGGGCCTACCTCGCGGGGTCGGCGCTGGCGGCGGCGGGCACCGGGCTGCACCACAAGCTCGCGCACGTGCTCGGCGGCCTCGGTCTGCCCCACGCTCGCACCCACGCGGTCGTGCTGCCGCACGTGCTGGCGTTCAACGCCCCCGGTGCGCCGGACGCCCTCGTCCGCATCGCCCGCGCCCTGGGGGTGGACGACGCCGTGGCGGGGCTGC
>JAKDLE010000345.1 GCA_030453005.1 Pseudonocardia sp.
CGTGCTGCTGCCCGCGGACGAGGCCCTCGCCGTGCTGGACTCGGCCCTGCGGGAAGGCATGGTCAACCGGGCCGAGCTCGGCCTCGCAGCGGCGGGACTCCCCCGCCAGCATCGCACCAGAGTCACAACTCTCGTCGGCATGGCCACCGAGAAGGCGGCCAACCCCTTCGAGTCGGTACTGCGGTGGATCGTGTCCGACATCCCCGGGCTGAGTGTCCGGCCACAGGTCAAGATCTTCGATGACGACGGGAAGATCGGCAGGGTGGACCTGGCCGATGAGGAGCTGCGGATCGCCATCGAGGCCGACTCCTTCGAGTGGCACGGCAAGCTCGAGCACCTCGAGCGTGACTGCATCCGCTACAACCGGTTTGTTGCGGAGGGGTGGCTGGTGCTGCGGTTCAGCTGGGACCAGGTGATGAACCACCCGGAGAAGGTTCGCGACATCGTCGCGCGCACCGTGGCCCAACGTGACTCGCGGGTACGACGACACGGTTGATGAGGCGCGGAGCCCACATCCCCCGGAATCAGGGGTTGGTTGCGATCTCGGAAAGCGAGCGTGTCGTCGTACCCGTGAGTAGCCCAAGGTGCAGGCGTCAGGCGATGCGCGGATACGGCAGGTGGTGCGCTCAGAGCACCGGGACAACGGCGCGGGTGAGCTCGACGAGGAGTCGTGGGAGGACGTCGAGGCGACGCTGCTGCAGGCCGACCTCGGCCCGGAGATGACGGCGGAACTGGTGGAGACGCTGCGCAGCGAACTCGCGGCCCGCGCCGTGCGCACCGCGGAGCAGGCCCGGCAGCTGTTGCGCGACGTGCTCACCGACGCCCTGCGGTCCGACCTCGACCGTTCCGTCCGGGCCCTGCCGCACGACGGACGTCCGGCGGTGCTGCTGGTCGTCGGCGTCAACGGCACGGGGAAGACCACCACCACCGGCAAACTCGCGCGCGTGCTCGTGGCGAGCGGGCACCACGTGGTGCTCGGGGCGGCCGACACGTTCCGTGCCGCGGCGGCCGAGCAGCTCACGACGTGGGGCGAGCGAGCGGGTGCCACCGTGGTGCGTGGACCGGAGGGCGCGGATCCGGCCAGTGTGGCGTTCGACGCCGTCAAGCAGGGCACCGACGAGGGCGCGGACGCGGTGCTGCTGGACACGGCGGGCCGGTTGCACACCAAGACCGGTCTGATGGACGAGCTGCAGAAGGTCAAGCGGGTGGTGGAGCGACAGGCCGAGGTCGACGAGGTGCTACTCGTCCTCGACGCCACCACGGGTCAGAACGGGCTGACCCAGGCCCGCGTGTTCGGCGACGTCGTGAAGGTCACGGGCATCGTCCTGACGAAGCTCGACGGCACGGCGAAGGGCGGCATCGTGTTCCGCGTGCAGCGTGAGCTGGGTGTGCCGGTGAAGCTCGTCGGCCTGGGCGAGGGCCCCGACGACCTGGCGCCGTTCGAGCCCGCGGCCTACGTCGACGCGCTGTTGAACTGACCGCGTCATCCGGATGTAACTCCCGGGGACGGGGCGTTCATCTGACGGAAACAGCCCGGGAGGCCGCGCGAAACACGCCGATTCGATAGTTCCCGCACCCGCCGCCACGTGCGGCGACGACGGGAAGGAGCCGACGTGCCCGATACCGGCGATACCGCCTGGATGATGACGGCCACGGCCCTGGTGCTGTTGATGACACCGGGCCTGGCCCTGTTCTACGGCGGCATGGTGCGCAGCACGAGCGTGCTGAACATGATGATGATGAGCCTGTCGTCGATCGGGCTGGTCGGGATCCTGTGGGTCCTCTACGGCTACTCGACGGCCTTCGGGACGAGCGTCGGTGACGCGGGCCTGATCGGCGACCCGGCGCAGTTCGCGGGCATGCGGGGTCTCACCGCGGGCACCTACCTGGCCGACGCCGAGGCGGGCACCGAGGTCGCGGTGCCGCTGGTCGGCACGATCCCCGCCCTGGTGTTCGTCGCCTTCCAGGCCACGTTCGCGATCATCACCGTGGCCCTGATCTCCGGTGCGGTGGCCGACCGCATGCGGTTCGGCTCCTGGTTGGTCTTCGCGGGCATCTGGGCCTCGGTCGTCTACTTCCCGGTCGCGCACTGGGTCTTCGACTTCGACGACGTCACCGCGGGCGCGGGTGGCTGGATCGCCAACGATCTCGCCGCGATCGACTTCGCGGGCGGCACGGCGGTCCACATCAACGCGGGCGTCGCGGCCCTGGTGCTGGCGGTCGTCCTCGGGAAGCGCCGCGGCTGGCCGCGTGAGCCCATGCGGCCGCACAACCTGACGCTGGTCATGCTCGGCGCCGCGCTGCTGTGGTTCGGCTGGTTCGGCTTCAACGCCGGCTCGGCTCTCGGCTCCGGCGCGGTCTCCGCGTTCGCGTTCCTCGACACCATCGCCGCCGCCTGCGCCGCGATGATCGCGTGGCTGGTCGTCGAGCGGCTGCGTGACGGCAGCCCCACCAGCTTGGGTGCCGCGTCCGGCGTCGTCGCGGGCCTGGTCGCGATCACCCCGGCCTGCTCCTCGGTGTCGCCACTGGGCGCCATCGCGGTCGGTGCCGTCGCGGGCGTCCTCTGCGCGCTGGCCGTCGGGTGGAAGTACCGCCTCGGGTTCGACGACTCGCTCGACGTCGTCGGCGTCCACCTCGTCGGGGGTCTCGTCGGCACCCTGCTGATCGGGTTCCTGGCCACGGCCGACTCGCCCGCGGGCGTCGCCGGGCTGTTCCACGGCGGCGGGCTCGACCAGCTCTGGCGCCAGGCGGTCGGCGCCCTCGCGGTCATGGCCTACTCGGCCGTCGTCACCGCGGTCATCGCGGTCGCCCTCAAGCGCACGATCGGCCTGCGGATCTCCGACGAGGACGAGGTCACGGGCATCGACGAGACCGAGCACGCGGAGTCGGGCTACGACTTCTCGAGCCTGCAGGCAGGCGGGGGCCTCGGCACGTCGAGCCCGACTGCGTCCGCCCCGGTCCCGGCCACCGCCGGTCAGGAGAGCTGAGCGATGAAGCTGTGACGTGAAGGGGGCGCTGGAGCAGATCGGGGTCCTGGGCATGACCGTCAGCGAGGTGCGAGGCTACGGGCGGCAGAAGGGCCACACCGAGGTCTACCGCGGTGCGGAGTACTCGGTCGACTTCGTGCCGAAGGTCCGCGTGGAGGTCGTCGCCGACGACGCACTCGCGGACAAGGTCGTGGACGCCGTCGTCGGGGCCGCCCGCACCGGCCGGATCGGTGACGGGAAGGTCTGGGTGACCCCGGTCGAGGGGGTCGTGCGGGTCCGCACAGGTGAACGGGGCCCCGACGCGATCTGACCAGGGATGATGCTCGTGACGGCGATCCATGCTGTGCGCGGCGGCAGGCGGCGTCGGGACAGGTGAACGAGAGGTGTCGACGCACGGTGAGTATCGAGGACCCGGCGTCGGGGGACGCGACCGATCTGGTGCGGGCGAAGGCGCTCCTGCTCGACCCCGGGGAGGGGACGCGGCGGCTGGCCCCCGACGCGCTGCGCATCGCACTGGTGGACCTGCACGACTTCTGGTTGTCCTCGCGGGCCGCGGCGATCGGGCTGTCGGAGCGCACGGCGCTGGTGGCCGTCGGCGCGCTGGGCCGCCGGGAGCTGGCGCCGTGGTCGGATCTGGACCTCGTGATCCTGCACGACGGCCGCCGGGGGATCGACCGGATCGCCGAGCAGCTCTGGTACCCGCTGTGGGACGCCGGGATCGGGCTCGACCACTCGGTGCGCACACCGGCCCAGGCCGTGCAGGTGGCGGCCACCGACCTGCGCGTGGCGTTCGGGCTGCTGGAGTCACGGCACATCGCGGGCGACGCGGCGCTGTCGGACACCATGCGCTCGGCCGCCCGCCAGGCCTGGCGGGCGGGCATCCGGAGCCGGTTCGACGAGATCGTCGAGGGCGCCCGCCTCCGCTGGACGAAGGTGGGCGACGTCGCGCACCGGGTGGAGCCCGACCTCAAGAGCGGGCACGGCGGGCTCCGTGACATCCAGCTCCTCGACGCGCTCGCCGCCGCGCAGCTCATCGACCGTCCCGCGGGCGACGTGCTGGAGGCCCGGCGGCTACTGCTCGACGTCCGCACCGAGCTGCACCGCCTCGCCGGGCGGGCGCGCGACGTGCTGCGCGCCCAGGACGCGGACGAGGTCGCGGCCGTCCTGGATCGGGGCGACCGCTTCGAGCTCGCCCGGGCGCTGTCCGGCGCGGCCCGGGCCGTCGCGTTCTCGACCGAGGTGGGGCTGCGCTCGGCTCGGGCCGCCCTGCCCAGGCGGGGGCTCGTCGCGTTGCGGCGCAGCCCGGTGCGCCGTCCGCTCGACTCCGGCGTGGTCGAGCACGCAGGCGAGGTGGCCCTCGCCCGCGACGCCGCCGCGACGCGCGATCCGGCGCTGGTCCTGAGGGTGGCCGCCACAGCGGCCCGCACCGGGCTCCCGGTCGCCGCGGGCACCTTGGCGCGGCTCGCCGGGACCACGCCCGAACTGCGGGAGCCGTGGCCACGCACGGCGCTGGGGGAGCTGCTG
>JAKDLE010000346.1 GCA_030453005.1 Pseudonocardia sp.
GCAGGCTCACCGCATGGTGATCCTGCTACTGATGGTGTGCACGACCCTGATCGGGCCTCCCACGCCCGAGGCCGCCGCCACCCCCATGGCACACCGCGACCAGGTCGTCTGCGCCGAGGGCTACCGGCCGAGGACTGCTTCGGGCGCACGTGGTCGCCTCGTCGGTGGCCCGACCCGGTATTGCTCGAAACACAGCTGACGACATACTCTCGTACATATGAAGACGATGGTCGACCTGGACGACGACGCCCTCGCGCTCGCCGCGAAGGAGCTGGGCACCGCGACGAAGAAGGACACGGTCAACGCCGCGCTGGCCTTCGTCGCCGGACGACGACGCCGGATCGACGCGCTCCTGGGCGACCCGTCCGCCTTCGGCGTCGGAGCCGACATCGCCGATGCCGAGGTCATGAGCCGCGCCCGCCGGTGAAGCTGACCGTCGTCCCCTGGCGGCTCTACCTGATCGACACCTCCGCCTTCGCGCGGATCGAGCACCCGCCCGTCCGGACGGCGATCGCGGGCCTCATCGTCGATCACGCGGCCGCCACCTGCGTGACCGTGGACCTCGAAGCCGGGTACTCGGGCCGCGACGAGGCCGATGTCCGTGCCGTGGCCGCCCGGCGCCGCGCCCACTACGTCACGCTGCCGATCACCGAGACGATCGCCGAGCGGGCGCGCGAGGTGCAGATCCGGATGGCGGCTCGCGGCCACCATCGCGCGGCAGGCGTCGTGGACCTGCTCACAGCGGCGGTCGCCGAACACCACGGTGCAGTCGTTCTGCACTACGACTCCGACTTCGAGCACATCGCGGCCACGACCGGCCAGCAGCACGCGTGGATCGCGACGCGGGGCAGCCTCTGATCAGTTCAGCCGCAACTCCGCCGCGGCCTTCACCGTGTCGGACTGGTGCTTGAGCACCACGCCAAGGGTGGAGCGAACGACATCGTCGTCGAGGGTGTCGAGCCCCAGCGCCAGCAGCGTGCGGCCCCAGTCGATCGTCTCGGCCACCGAGGGCGACTTGCGCAGCTCCAGGGTGCGCAGCACCCGCACGGTGCGCACCAGCGCGTCGACCAGCGCCTCCGTCAGCTCCGGCACCCGGGAGGCGACGATCCGGCGCTCCAGGTCGGCGTCGGGGAAGTCGAGGTGCAGGAACAGGCAGCGCCGCTTGAGCGCCTCGGACAGCTCGCGGGTGGAGTTCGACGTCAGCAGCGCGAACGGGCGGCGGCTGGCCGTGATGGTGCCCATCTCCGGCACGGTGACCTGGAAGTCCGACAGCACCTCCAGCAGCAGGCCCTCGACCTCGACGTCGGCCTTGTCCATCTCGTCGACGAGCAGGACGGTGGGCTCGCTGCGCCGGATCGCCGTCAGCAGCGGGCGGGGCAGCAGGAACTCCTCGGAGAACACGTCGTCGCGGGTGTCGTCCCACGACTCCGTCCCCCGCCCGGCGGTGATCCGCAGCAGCTGCTTGGCGTGGTTCCACTCGTAGAGTGCGCGGGCCTCGTCGATGCCCTCGTAGCACTGCAGGCGCACCAGGCCGGAGTCGGTGGCCTGCGCGACGGCCTTGGCGAGCTCGGTCTTGCCGACGCCAGCGGGGCCCTCCACGAGCAGCGGCTTACCGAGACGATCGGCCAGGTAGACGGTGGTGGCGACGGCCGTCGAAGCGAGGTAGCCGACGCCGGCCAGCCGCTCGGCCACGTCGGCGACGGAGCCGAACAGTGGGGTCTGGAAGGCGCTCACCCCGCTCATCCTGCCCTGCGGGCCGTCCATCCGCTGACACCGCGTCCCCTCGCTCCGCGCCGCCGGTGCGGTCATCGTGGGAGGCGCCGCGCCATGTCGGCGAGGGGCCGGGCCGGTGCGGTGACCGCCGTCCCGTCGATGTCGACGATCTCGTCCGGGTCCAGCGGTGCGGTGTGCACGTGCAGCCGTCCGATGCGGACGCCGCTGGTGCGCCGCGGGCGGGTGGTGTGCACCCGCGTCAGCGACACGTTCCAGACCGGCAGCCGGTACAGCACGACGGCGGAGACGTGGACGCGCGACCGCGTCCGCCGCCACCCGGGGAACCGCCGCGGCGACGAGCAGGGCGTGCCGCTGCTCGGGCCTGCGCAGCCGGGGATCGGCGGGGTCGACGTAGGCGCCTGCGGAGATCGTCGTCGGTGACGCCCGAGGCGAGGAGACCCGGCCGCAGCAGCGGCCCGGGACCGTACGACGTCAGATCCGTGGCGATCAGGATGCGCGAGCGTCGGACGCGGCGGACCCGTTCGGGGAAATCGACCCACCGCACCGCTGCTGCGGTGCCGACACCGCTGCCCCGACGGCGGTGCGGTGCCCGGACTGTCGGGGGTCTGCCGCACCATGGAGCCATGACCACGACCGAGACCCAGCTCCGCACCCGGGCCGAGGAGGTCCTGCGCACCCTGGCCGGGCCCGACGCGCGGCTGCGGGAGGACCAGTGGACGGCCGTCCACGCCCTGGTGTCGCTGCACAAGCGGGCGCTGGTGGTGCAGCGCACCGGGTGGGGCAAGTCGGCGGTGTACTTCGTGGCCACCGCCCTGCTGCGGGAGGCGGGCGCGGGAGCCACCGTGATCGTCTCGCCGCTGCTCGCGCTCATGCGCAACCAGATCGACGCCGCCGCGCGCGCCGGGATCCGCGCGGCGACGGTCAACTCGGCCAACACGGCCGACTGGGAGCGCACCTACGACGCCGTCACGGCCGGGGAGGTCGACGTGCTGCTGGTCAGTCCGGAGCGCCTCAACAACCCCGACTTCCGCGACCGCGTTCTCCCCCGGCTCACCGCGTCGGCGGGGATGCTCGTGGTCGACGAGGCGCACTGCGTGTCCGACTGGGGCCACGACTTCCGGCCCGACTACCGCCGCCTGCGCGCACTGATCGCCGAGCTGCCCGACGGGATCCCGGTGCTGGCCACCACGGCCACCGCCAACGACCGCGTGGTCGTCGACGTCACCGAGCAGCTGGGGCTGTCCGCAGGTGAGCCGCTGGTGCTGCGCGGCTCGCTCGACCGGGAGAGCCTGCGGCTGTCGGTGCTGCGGCTGCCCACGGCCGCGCAGCGGCTGGGCTGGCTCGCGGCGCACATCGACGCGCTGCCGGGCGCCGGGATCATCTACACGCTCACGATCGCCGCGGCCGAGGAGGTGGCCGGGTTCCTGCGCGAGCGCGGCCATCCGGTGGCCTCCTACACGGGCAAGACCGAGCCCGGGGAGCGCCTCGCCGCGGAGGGCGACCTGCTGGCCAACCGCGTGAAGGCGCTGGTGGCCACGAGCGCGCTGGGGATGGGCTTCGACAAGCCCGACCTGGGTTTCGTCGTGCACCTCGGGGCGCCCGCGTCCCCGGTGGCCTACTACCAGCAGATCGGCCGTGCGGGCCGTGCGGTGGAGCGCGCCGAGGTGGTGCTGCTGCCCGGTCACGAGGACCGAGACATCTGGGCCTACTTCGCCTCCCTCGCCTTCCCGCCCGAGCCGGTGGTGCGCCAGACGCTGCGGGTGCTGGGGCCCGAGCCCCTCTCCACGGCCGCGATCGAGACCCGCGTCGACCTGTCCCGCACGAGGTTGGAGATGCTGCTCAAGGTGCTCGACTCCGACGGCGCCGCGAAGCGCGTCAAGGGCGGGTGGGTCGCCACCGGCGAGGACTGGGTGTACGACGGGGAGCGCCCCCGCCGCATCGCCGAGGCCCGCAAGGCCGAGCAGCAGGCGATGCTCGACTACCTCGCCACGTCGGAGTGCAGGCTGGTGTTACTGCGGCGTCAGCTCGACGACCCCGGTGCGCAGCCGTGCGGCCGCTGCGACAACTGCGCCGGGTCCGCGTGGAGCACCGACGTCGACGCGGGGTCCGAGGCCGCGGCCGGGGAGCGTCTGGCCCGTCCGGGGGTCGAGGTGGCGCCGCGCAAGCAGTGGCCCTCGGGGATGGCCGAGCTCGACGTCCCGGCGTCCGGACGCATCCCGGCCGGGGAGCTGGCCGAGGCCGGGCGGGTGATCGGGCGGCTGTCCGACATCGGCTGGGGCACCCGCCTGCGGGAGCTGACCGGGGGCGAGGACGCGCCGGTGCCCAAGGACGTGCTCGACGCGTGCGTGCGGGTGCTGGCGGGCTGGGGCTGGGAGGAACGGCCCGTCGGGATCGTCGGCGTCGGCTCCCGCACCCGCCCGCACCAGCTCGACCACCTCGCACGCCGGATCTCCGACATCGTCAGGCTCCCCCTGCTGGGCACGCTGGCGCCTGCCGGTCCGCGTCCCGCGGAGCACGCCAACTCCGCGCAGCGCCTCGCCGCGGTGTGGGGTGCGTTCTCCGAGCCGACGTTCGCCCTACCCGACGGCCCGGTGCTACTCGTCGACGACGTGATCGACTCGGGCTGGACGGTGACGGTGGCCGCACGGCTGCTGCGCCGGGCCGGGGCGGGGGCGGTGTTGCCCTTCGCGCTGGCCCAGGCGGGGTGACAGACTCCCGATATGCCCGCCGACGTCGTCCTCAAGGCCATGAACACCGCCCACCGGCTGCTGCTG
>JAKDLE010000347.1 GCA_030453005.1 Pseudonocardia sp.
CGACGCCCTCCTCGTCCAGCGGAGGCTGCACCGGCTCCTTCGGCTCCCCCCCGGCCCGCCGGTCGGCCACGTAGACCAACCGTGCCCCGCCGGGGCCCGCCGCGGCGTCGACCAGGTCGCCGAAGGCACCGAGCGCGGCCGCGAGCTGGTAGACCGCCAGCTGCGGGTGCTCGGCGGCCTGCCGCGCGGTGACGGTCGTCTTGCCGGTCTTGACGTCGATCACCACCGGTCGGCCCTCGGCGTCGGCCTCCAGCCGGTCGACGCGGCCCCGCAACCGCAGCCAGGGCCCGGGGGTGCCGACCTCGACCGCGTGGGGGGGCTGGTCTTGCGCTACCGCCTGCTCCACGGCGACCAGCCGCAGCCCCTGGGCGGGGGTGGTCGCCACCCACTGGCCGAACGCGGCCAGCATGCCCCGCACGCGCGCGAGCTCGCGACGGCCGAACCACGGCGCACCCGCGTCGATCCGCGCCCACGCCGACGCCAGCGCCGCCTCCAGCTCCGTGGCCTCGGCACCCGCCGCCTCGGCCTGCACCAGCGCGTGCACCAGCGACCCGGTGACGGAGGCGAGCGCGCCCGCCTCCGCGCCCCCGTGGCGCTCCAGCACCCCGCGCAGCGGGCAGCGCGCGATCCGTTCGACGTCCGACGGTGACACCGGCACCACCTCGCCGGGCACCCGCAGCGGCAGCGTGCTGGACGGCGGCGCGAGGCCGTACCACTCGTCGGGATGCGCTCCGGGCACCCCGGCCTCCGCGAGGCGGGCCAGTGCCGCGGCCGCCCGCTCGCCCCGGACGCCGGGTTCGGGGGTGCAGACCGCCCTGCGCAACTCCCCCACCAGCTCGGCGAGCACGAGCGAGCGCCCCGGTCGGTGCACCGCACGCTCGGCGCGTTCGGCCGGGGCCGGGTCGAGCTCGTCGAGGAACCGCGACGGCTGCTCGTCCTCCCCCTGCACGGCGCTGACCAGCAGCGAGTGCCGCGCCCGGGTGCACGCCGAGTAGAACAGCCGCCGCTCCTCGGCCAGCAGCGGCGCGACCCGCGACACCGGTTCGTCGCCCGGTGCGGCGACCCCCGCGACGAGGTCGACGAGCCGTTCGTTGCCCAGCAGGCTCCCGCGCAGCCGCAGGTCGGGCCAGGCGCCCTCCTGGACCCCCGGCACCGCGACGACGTCCCACTCCCGGCCGCGGGCGGCGTGGGCGGTGAGCAGGACCACCGCGTCGCCCCGGGGGGCCCGTTCGGCGAGGGTGTCGCTGGGCAGGTGCTGGTCGGTGACGTACTCGAGGAACCCGTGCACCCCCGCGCCGGGCAGCCGGGCGGTGTGCCGGGCGGCGGCGTCGAACAGCGCGAGCACCGTGTCGAGGTCGCGGTCGGCCGCAGCCCCGGGAGGCCCTCCTCGTGCACTCGCCTCGCTCCAGCGCAGCGCGAGGCCGCTGCGTTGCCACACCCGCCACAGCACCTCCTCCGTGCTCTCCCCCTCGCGCACTGCGTCGCCCGCGAGCGCCAGCAGCGCCCCGACCCGCCGCAGCGGCGCCGTCTCGTTCGGCGGGAGCGCGGCGAGCGGGTCGGGATGCCCGCACGCGGCCGCCCGCAACGCCTCGACCAGCAGCGGGTCGCTGCCCTGGTCGTTGTCGTCGGATGCGGCGTGCAAGCGGAGCAGACCCCGACGGAGGCGCCGCATCCGGAGCGGATCGGCGGAGCCCAGCGGGGAGGTGAGCAGCGCGGTGGCGGCGTCGGCGTCGAGCTCGTCGGGCCGCGCGGCGTAGCGCAGCACCATCAACAGCGGGAGGACGGCGGGCTGCCGCGCGACGGGCTGCTCGTCGGGTGGCGCCGCGATCGGCACACCCGCCGCGAGCAGAGCCCGCCGCAGCGTGGGCAGCGACCGCCGCGTGGACCGCGACAGCACCGCCATCCGCGACCACGGGACCCCGTCGGTGAGGTGGGCGCGCCGGAGCTGGTCGGCCACCCAACCGGCCTCCTGCGCCGCGGACGCGAAGACCTGCACCGAGACGACACCGGCCTCCGGGTCCTCGTCGGCGGACCCCCTTCGGTTCCGGCCCGGTCCGGCCCTCGGCAGGCGTGCGGCGAGCCGGGCTCCCGCCGCTCGCACCGCGGGCGCGGCGCGGTGGTCGGTGGTGAGCACGACCGTCTCGGCGTCGACGGCGTTCATCCCCTGCGGGTCGGCCCCCCGGAAGTTCAGGACCGCCTGGTCGGGGTCGCCCGCGAGCAGCACGGTGCGCGCGCTCGAGCCCAACGCCCGAACCAGCTCCATCTGTTGCGGGTCGAGGTCCTGCGCGTCGTCGACGAGCAGGTGTTGCACCCGGTGCCGTTCGGTGGCGAGCAGATCGGGGTCGGACGCGAGGGCGTCGAGGGCGGCCGAGACCAGCTCGGCGGCGTCCAACGCCGGTGCCGTGGCCTGCGGGGCGCCCCGCCCGGCCGACCCCCGCAGCAGCGTGACCTGCTCGTAGGTGCGGAAGAACCGGCCGGCGGCCGCCCACTGTGGAACGTCGTGGCGCACACCCAGCCCGTGCAGCTCCTCGGGCCCCAGGCCGCGCTCGGCGGCGCGCAGGAGGAGCTCGCGCAGCTCGGCGGCGAACCCGGGCAGGGCCAGCGCCGGGCGCAACCGGGACGGCCAGCCCGAGCCGAGTGACTCCTCGTCGAGCTCCCCGGCGAGCAGGTCGCGCACCACGGCGTCCTGCTCCGCGCCCGCCAGCAGCCGCGGTGGTGGGTCACCCGCCCGGGCCGCGTGCAACCGCAGCACCCCGAACGCATAGGAGTGGACGGTGCGCACCAACGGCTCCCGCAGCGTGCGACCTTCACCGTGCACCTGGTCGGCGAGCCGTTCCCGGAACTCCGCAGCCGCGCGCCTGCTGCCGACCAGCAGCAGCGTGCGCTCCGGGTCGGCCCCCGCCCGCACCCGTCGCGCGACCGCGGCGAGCAGCAGCGTGGTCTTGCCCGTGCCAGGGCCCCCCACCACCCGCAGCGGCCCCTTCTCGTGCGCGAGCACGCGCAGTGCCGCCGCATCCCACTCCGGCTCCACCGCGGGCGACCGCGGCGCACGCACCAACCCGGGCGCGGCGCCGGCTCGGGCACGGAGGTCGGTGGAGGTCACGTCCAGGATGCAACCACGGGGCACCGACGGTTTCGCGTGCGGGCGCCTCGACAACCGTCGATGTCCTCACCCGCGTGCAGCCACGGTCGTCCTCGCGGCCCTCACCGCACGCTCTCGGACCCGGTGCGTATGAGTACGCAGAGCAAGGGTCCGGCCTGGCGAGGGTGCGTGCGACGATCGTCGCGTGATCCACGTACACACCTTCGGCGACGGACGGCCGGTACTCGCCCTGCACGGCGTCACCGGGCACGGCGCGCGGTGGCGGGTCCTCGCCGACGCCCTGCCGGAGCTGCGGTTCGTCGGCGTCGACCTGCGCGGCCACGGCCGCTCCCCGTGGACCCCGCCGTGGGGGTTCGAGCAGCACGTCGCCGACGCCGTCGCCGTGCTCGACGCGCTCGGCCTCGACCGCGTGCCCGTCGTCGGCCACTCCTTCGGCGGTGCGATCGCTCTGCACCTGGCCCGCCTCGCGCCCGAACGCGTCGAGCGCCTCGTGCTCCTCGACCCGGCGATCGGCCTCGACGCCCGGGACATGCTGGAGACGGCGGAGGAGACCCGGGCCGACGAGTCCTACCCCGATCTCGCGAGCGCCCGCGCCGACCGTGCGCAGCGCTGGGAGGGCATCTCGGGCGAGCTCGTCGACGCCGAGCTCGCCGCGCACCTCGTCCCCGACGGTGACCGGCTGCGCTACCGCTACTGCCGGTCCGCGGTCGTCGCCGCGTGGGGCGAGATGGCGCGCACCGCGATCACGCCGAACGTCCCGACGCTGCTGATGCCCGCCGAACGGGCCGACTTCGTCGACCCCGCCTGGGTGGACGCCTGTCGCGCCGCGCTCGGCGACGCGCTGACCGTCGCCCCCGTCGACGCCGGGCACATGGTCTTCCTGGAGCGCACGGCCGACGTCACGCGCGCGGTCCGGGCGTTCCTCGGGTGATGGACGAGGAGACCCTGGAACGGGTGCGCGAGATCGTCCGCGCGATCCCGCCCGGCGAGACCGCCTGTTACGGCGAGGTGGCCGCCCGCGCCGGGCTCCCCGGCCGCGCCCGGCTGGTGGGCCGCATCCTCGCCGACGACGGCCACGACCTGCCCTGGCACCGCGTCCTGCGCGCCGACGGCACCTGCGCCCCGCACCTCGCGGCCGAACAGTCCGCGAGGCTCCGCGCGGAGGGTGTCCTCCTGACGAACGGCCGCCTCCCCCGCGACCGCTCCTCCCGCTCATGATCGTCGACTCGGAACCGGCAGCGCGCCCTGGAACGTTCCCGGGTTCCCGGACGTCGACCATGGCCCAGGGAATCAGGTTGACGCCGAGGACGAGGAGCCCGCCGCCCGGGTCAGGCAGCGCAGCGACGCCCGCCTGCGGGCGGGCTGGGGGGTTCGGCCGCAGACCACACACCGCGCCGGGACAG
>JAKDLE010000348.1 GCA_030453005.1 Pseudonocardia sp.
GGGGCGATCGTGCAGGTGATCATCCAGATCGTGCCCGGTCTGCGCGACCGCACCAATGGGCGACTGCTCGACCCGGCCGTGATCGGCGGCCTGGGCGCAGGCGTCGTGATCATGTACCTCACCGGGTTGCTCGCCGCCGCCTGAGCCGGTCGAACCGGGCTGCCCCGACCCGGCGACGTAGGGCACCATCGACGATGTGGCGGGCGGGGTCGGGGTCGCGGGCGCCCGGACGGCTCGGCCGTGCTGAACGGACGTGACCATGCTTTGCTCGCGACGCGGCGCATGGGATGTCGTCTCGCGGTAGTCGCAGTCGTTGTCGGGCTGGTGGCGGCTCTCGGCGGGGTGGGGTTCATCGCCGTGTCGGCCCTGATGAGCAGCATGAACCGCCAGTCGTCCTGCACCCCGTCCGATGCGGGGGTACCGATCGAGGCGGCAGGCGATGCCGGAGTCAGTGGTGAGCAGCTCTCGAACGCCGCAGCCATCGTCTCGACCGGCCGCGAACTCGGGGTTCCCGATCGCGGCCTGTGGGTCGCCCTGGGCACCGCGTTGCAGGAGTCGGGACTGCGCAACCTCGACTACGGCGACCGTGACTCCCTCGGCCTGTTCCAACAGCGCCCGTCGCAGGGCTGGGGCAGTCCGGCACAAGTACGTGACCCGCGGTACGCGGCCACCCAGTTCTTCGAGAGGCTGCTCGACGTCCCAGGCTGGACGGAGATGCCGCTCTGGCAGGCCGCGCAGACCGTGCAGCGCTCCGCGTTCCCCCTCGCCTACGCGAAATGGGAGCAGACCGCCGCGGACATTCTCGCGGCCACCGGGTCCGACGCCGCCGTCCTCGCCGCCTCCGCGCCCACAGCGTGCGCACCCGGTACCCCCGGATCGGTTCGGGCCCTCGACGGAGCCGGAACCGGCTGCACTGCCGACGACCCGACCACCACCGGCTGCGTCACCCCCACCACCGCCTACGCCCTCGCCCAGGCCGAGGCAGCGTTCGGCGGGCTACGTCGCGGGCCGGTGATCCGTTCCGCCGGCTGCTACGCCGCCCGGCCGGCGAACCCCACCAGCGACCACCCCTTGGGCAAGGGCTGCGACCTCTTTCCCGGTGAGGGCGGACGGTTCGCCCGCGGAGTCGAGGTCGACAACGGTTGGCGGGCCGCTGAGTGGTTCCGCACGAACGCCGAGGCCCTGGGCGTCGCCTACGTCATCTGGCAGGGCCGCATCTGGACAACAGGCTCCACCGATCAGGGCGGATGGGGGCGGCCCTACAGCGGCGGCGGGGTCTACGACCCCGACAACGCCACCGGCGGCCACTACGACCACATCCACGTCAGCTTCCGGGAGTAGACCTCCGAGAGCGCTTCAACCTCATCAGCGCGCTTGACCTTCGAGTCGAGTCGAAGGATTAGCGTTCAGCCGTGAGCACCTACCGGATCTCTCAGCTCGCCGAGCGCGCGGGCATCCCGGCGACGACTCTGCGCTACTACGAGAAGGAGGGCCTCGTACCTGCTGCTCGCACCCCGGGCGGGTACCGGATCTACACCGATACCGACGCCGAACGAGTCCGGTTCATCGCCGCAGCGAAGCACCTGGGTCTGCCACTCGACCAGATCCGCGAGCTGCTCGCGGTATGGGACGGCGGCACGTGCCGCGAGATCCGTGACGAGCTACGGCCCGTGGTCACCGCGCAGATCACCGCCGCCGACGACCGAACAGACGACCTGCGCATGTTCCGCGATCGACTCACCGCAGCCCTCGCCCACCTCGACGACCTCCCGGCCAAGGACAGCCCGTGTGATCCAGCGTGCGCGTTCCTGCACGAACGCCCCGAACCAGTGCCCGCCCCGACACTGCACCGGCGGATGTCGCCGCCGCCGCTGTCGACGTCCCCGACACACGGTGCAGAATCCTGCATCCCGGTCGTCGCGTGCTCGCTCGACGGCGACGCGTACACGGATCGCGTTGAACAGTGGCGGACCCTGCTCGCCGACGCTGTGCGGGAGCCGATGCCGGACGGAGGCGTCTCAGTGCGGCTGCCCGCCGCTCGAGCAGGCCGACTCGCCGAGCTGGTGGTGGCCGAGCAGCGCTGCTGCCCGTTCATCACCTTCGAACTCACCTTCAGCGGCACGCACATCGCGCTGACCGCCCACGCCCCCGAGGGCGCCGAACCGCTGGTTGCCGTGCTGTTCGACACGGGGCCCGCTGATGCAGAGGAGCGCGGAAGCCGGTGCTGATCACCCGTTCCATCGCACTGTTCGTCGTCGCCGCCCTGTTCGAGATCGGCGGTGCCTGGTTGGTCTGGCAGGGGGTCCGCGAGCACCGGGGCTGGGGATGGATCGGCGCCGGGGTCATCGCCTTGGGCCTCTACGGCTTCGTCGCCACCCTCCAACCCGACGCCCAGTTCGGCCGGATCCTCGCCGCCTACGGCGGAGTGTTCGTCGCAGGTTCCCTCGCGTGGGGAATGGTGGCCGACGGCTATCGGCCCGACCGCTACGACGTCATTGGGGCACTGGTCTGCCTCGCGGGGGTCGCCGTCATCATGTACGCCCCCCGCACTGGCGCGGCCTGATCCAAACCGAGCGCGCGATTCGTCCGCGCGTCACACCGGCGTACCGCGGTCCTCGTGGTGGGCCGGCTCGCACTGGATGGTCGTGTGGGTTATCCCGTAGCCCTCGGCGAGTAGCGCGAGGACCCGGTCGAGCACGTCGTGATAGTCGACGTCATCGGTCACCACGACATGACCGGTGGCGTTCTCCACCCCGGAGGTCAGGGTCCAGACATGCAGGTCGTGTACATCGAGCACGTCGGGCAGCTCAATGATGCGGCGCCGGATCTCGTCGACGTCCACACCGGGTGGCGCGACCTGCATGAGGATGCGCAGTGCCTGCGCGGTGAGCTTCCAGGTCCGCGGGAGGATGAACAGCCCGATCGCGGCACCCACGATCGGGTCGGCGTAAGGCCAGCCGGTCGTGTAGATCACCACCGCGGCCACGATCACCCCGACCGACCCGAGCATGTCGGCCAGCACCTCCAGATAAGCGCCCCGCAGGTTGATGCTCTCCTTCGACCCCGCCGTGAGCAGCCGGAAGCTGATGAGGTTGACGACCAGGCCGAGCACGGCGACCACCATCAGGGGGAGGCCGGGTACGTCCGGTGGGTCGGACAGCCGCTGGATCGCCTCGTAGAGCACGTAGCCGGCGACCCCGAACAGCAGCAGCCCGTTGGCCAGCGCAGCGAGGACCTCCAGCCGGTAGGTGCCATACGTGCGCTGCGACGTCGCGGGGCGCGACGCCAGGGTGATCGCGGCCAGCGCCATGCCCAGACCGAGGACGTCGGTACCCATGTGCGCGGCGTCGGAGAGCAGCGCCAGCGAGCCGAAGACCAGACCGGCGACCAGCTCGACGATCATGTAGCCAGCGGTCAACCCGAACGCGATGAAGAGCGGCTTGCGATGGCGCCCGCCCGCTGATCCGGCTACCACATGACCATGTCCGTGGCCTTGCCCCATCCCGATACGCTCCTCGTGCCGAACCGTCTCATGCACGCTTGTGCATGAGACGAGGCTAGCAGCCGGACCGGAGTCGCAGCCCGCAGGTCTCGAACTAGGGGGACGCAGCAACGTCGCTGTGCACCTGGACCTCGTCACCGACCCGCAGATAGTCGAAGAACGCCACCGCCTCGTCGTGGGCCAGCCGCACACAGCCGGCAGAGGTCGTCTGCAGATTGCCCTCGTGGAACGCGATGCCACCCGGGGCGAAGAACACCGCATAGGGCATCGGCGCGCCGGACTCACCGCTCACATGGTCCTTGTTCTTCCACTCGACGCGGAACCGTCCGGGCGGCGTGCTGGCGTCACCGTCGCCCCCGATGCTGATAGGTACCGGCCCGCGCACGACCCGCCCTCCTTGAAGCAGCCACGCGCGCAGCCCCACCAGGTCGACACACGCCATGGCAGTCGCGGTGCACGGCGTACCGGCCACCAACGCCTCTGCGGCGGGCGGCGCGGGTTCCTGGGCCGTGGCGAGCGACCCCATCGAGATCAGACCCGTCGCGAGCGTGGCCACGACGGCCATCCTGCGCCGACCTCGACTCGAACGGCCGAGACCGAACTCTACGCGCCTGCCCATTCCCGTCCTCTCCCATTGCTCTACGTCCGGTAGAACGCCTTCGCACCCGCGAGGACACGGAAGTGCACCCGATCGAGTTCCCGCCCGTGAGTCGTCACGGTCCGAAGCCGTCCGATGCAGGGTGAGCCGCTCGGGGTCGTCGCGGCCGACGGGTGGCGGGCTCGTGGTGCGTGTCCCAAGGAGGCGCGCACCGAGAACGTGGGTGAAGCACCCCGATGCCCCCTCCAAACCCGCCCTGCTAACCTTCGCCCGCTCCGGTCACGAACCGGTCACGGCGGGAGACCGATCGATCCCCAACGGTCGGACCTCCCACTCCCGCCCGGTGCCGCCGTCGAGGCCAGAACGAC
>JAKDLE010000349.1 GCA_030453005.1 Pseudonocardia sp.
GGTGACGTCGTGGCCCACCGGGCGGTCCCGGCGGCCGGCCCGCCGGTCGAGCAGACCCTGCGGCACGACGATCGCGGCCGCGGCCAGCACCGGCGGGCGGGGCTGCAGGTACGCCTCGCGATCGAGGACCGCCAGGCGCGCCTCCAGGCGGCCTTCCAGCTCGCGCGCGCGGCGGTGCGCGGTCTCCGGGCTCATCCGCAACCGGCGGCCCGCCCGCTGCTGCTCCAAAAGCTCACCGTGCCGGCCGTCCCAGTAGTTCATCTCCTGCAACAGGCGCCTGCGGACCAACGACCGGGTGCGGGTCACCGTCTCGGCGACGGCGGTCGACACCGCGGCCATCGCGTCGGGCAACAGGTGAGCCGCCGCCCATCCGACCGCGGTGTTCTCCGCGTCGCTGATCCACTGCTCGCGCAGCAGGGATGCGACGAGCTCTCGTTCCTCGGCATCGGCGGGCTGGTAGTCGAGGTACGGGGCCGGACCGGCGGGCGTCGCAGTGCCGTCGGCGACGATCTCCGCGAACTCGAACCTGCTCAGCACGGTCCGGCCCGTCCCGTCGACGACGACCTGCCGGACGGCCACGAGCAACCGCGGCTCCTCCCCCGGGTCGAGCCGGTCGACCAGCACCGCCCCGCGTTCGACGGCGGTACGGCAGCGCAACACAGTGTGGTCCACGACGGTGTCGAGCAGCGGGTGCCCGGGCGCGAGCAGGTCGGCGATCACCGACGTCGGGTGTCGTATGTGCTCGCGGTCGAACGTGACCCGTTCGTAGCGGGACAGCACCGCTCCTGCCGGATGCCGCCCGTCGCGCAGTCCGGAGGGGACCCCAGACAGCGCGAATCGGTGCGGCTCTCGGGCCGTGATCCGCCCACCGAGCTGGGAGAAGGCGGCACGGAAGAACGCCGACACGTAGTGCGGCTGCAGCCGCCGGGCCCGTGCCTCCTCCATCTCCAGCCGGGTCCGTTCGACGTCGGCCAGCGAGAGGGTGTCCTGATGCAGGGCGCGCTCGGCCACCAGCTGGCCGATACCGTCGCCGACCCGGGCGTCGATCACCCGCTCCAGCTGGGCGCGCGTCTCGGGGCGGTCGCCGTACTGGATCGCCCTGATCAACAGTGTGCGCAGCGGCGTGCCGGAGAACGCCTCCCCGAGGACGTCGAACACCTTCCCGCCGAGCGCGGCGCGCTGCTCCTCGATCTTCTCCAGCAACCGGTGGAAGACCTCGCCCTCACGGGTGTCGACGGCCACGAGGTTCCACAGGTGGCAGACCTCGGTCTGGCCGATGCGGTGGATGCGGCCGAACCGCTGCTCGATGCGGTTGGGGTTCCACGGCAGGTCGTAGTTGACCATCAAGTGGGCCCGCTGCAGGTTGAGACCCTCGCCGGCGGCGTCGGTGGCCACCAGGACGGTCAGGTTCGGGTCCTGCCGGAACCGGTCCTGCACCACGCGACGGGCGACGCGGTCGACCCCGCCGTGGATCGTGGCGATCGCGTCGCCGTGGCCGAGCAGGGATCCGATCCGGTCGACCAGGTAGCCGAGGGTGTCCCGATGCTCGGTGAAGATCAGGATCTTGCGGCGCCGTCCGTCGACGTCGACCATCGCCTCGGAGTCCAGCAACAGCTCGCGCAGCTCGTTCCATTTGCGGTCGGTGTCGGCGAACCGCACCCGTTTCGCCTGCTCGACCAGGTCGTCGAGTACCGCGATCTCCACCTTCAACTCGGTCGCCGTACGCGCGGCGGTGGCCGCGTCGACCACCTGCTCCTCCAGCACCTCCAGCTCGTCGGCGCCGATCTCGTCGAGTGAATCGTCGACGTCCTCGTCGTCGAACAGGTCGCGTACCCGATCAACGGGATCGGCCAGGGAGTGCATCTCGGCCAACCGGACGCCCAACCGGTCGCGCCTGCGCTGCAGGGATCGCAGGATCGCCTCCGGGCTCGACGCCAGCCGCCGCTGGAGCACCGTGAGGGCGAACCCGACGGTGTTGCCGCGCCGCCCCTCCCCCGTCTCCTTGAGCCGATCGGCCCGGTTCATCTCGTTGCGTACGTAGGCGGTGACGTCGCGATACAGCTCCGCCTCGGCGTCGGAGAGCTGATAAGGCAGGGTGCTGGCCCGACGCTCCGGGAACAGCGGCTTGCCCTCGAACGTGAGAAGCTCCTCCTTGACCCGCCTGCGCATCACTCCGGCCGTGTCGAGTGTGTGGACGCCCTTGCGAAACCGTCCGGCGAAGCGATCAGGATCCAGCAGGGCCAGGAAGAGCTGGAAGTCCTCCTCCTTGCCGGCGTGCGGGGTGGCCGTCATCAGCAGCAGGTGGCGGGTGATCCGGCCGAGCAGCTGCCCGAGCTGGTACCGGCGGGTCGTCTTCAGCTCGGCACCGAAGTAGTGCGCCGCCATCCGATGCGCCTCGTCGACGACCACCACGTCCCACTCGGTCCGTTCCAGGTGAGCGAGCAGGTCGTCGTTGCGGGCGAGCTGATCCATCTTCGCGATCAGACGCGGATGGTCGTGGAACGGGTTGTCACCGGGCGCGGTCGCGGTCAACAGGTCGGTGGTGAAGATCGTGAACCGCAGCCCGAACTTCTCCCGCAGCTCGTCCTGCCACTGGTCGACGAGCCCACCCGGTGCGACGACAAGACATCTGCCCAGGTCACCGCGCAGGGCCAGCTCCTTGAGATACAAGCCCGCCATGATCGTCTTACCGGCGCCCGGATCGTCGGCCAGCAGGAACCTCAGCGGGCGCTCCTGCGCAAGGAGATCACCATAGACCGCTTGGATCTGGTGCGGCAACGGCTCGAGGTCGCTCGTCGCCAGCGCGATCATCGGATCGAAGCGGGCGGCCATGTCGATCCGCTGCGCCTCCATCCCGAGCCGGAACAGCCCAGCGTCTCCGTCGAAGCGAACACGCGCCTGCTCTGCTGCGATCCGGATGCCGTCGGCCTGCCCGATGAGGACGACCCGCTGGTCCATGAGGCCGTCACCTGTCCGGTAGACGACGTTGGCCGCTGTATCGCCGTACCGCTCCACAGCGACGACCTGGACGGCTCCGGCCGAGGCGAGGCCTTCTACCCGCACACCGGGCACCACACCTGCGAGGAAGTCGTCGCCGTTCATGTGGTCCGCCCTGCTTCTGCTCGTGCGTGCCGTCGGAGCCTAGATCGTCCGTTTGCGGCGGCGAGACTCCGGCCGGACTCGCGCACGCTCGAATGAGCGGGGCGCCCCGTCACGAGCGGTGCGACCAGACCGCCGGACCTCTATCGAGCATCTTGTCGAGTGATCAACGTGCACTCTGTCGGGCCTTCCAGTCCTGCGTTCGGCTCCTCTGTCGCCGAGCTGGGGCCGGTGTCACCTCACATCGCGCGGTAGTCACGCGGCGAGTAGCGGGGGCCGAAGCGGGGGCGGCGGAACCCGGAGACCTCGACGTAGCGCACCGCACGCTGCCGCTGCGGCCGGTAGGGCGCGAGGACCTCGAGCATCCCGGCGTCGTCGAGGGGACGGCCGAGCAACGCCCAACCGACGAGGGTGGGGATGTGGAAGTCCCCGAAGCTGACGGCGTCGGGGTCGCCCCAGGCGCGCTGGGCCACCTCGGCGGCGGTCCAGACCCCGATGCCGGGGACGCGCCGCAGCAGCTCGCGACCCGCCTCGCCGCCCAGCTCGGCCGCCGTCTCCAGCCGGTGCGCCACGGCGGCGCAGGCGAGGATGGCCCGGCGCCGGGCGGAGTCGACGCCTGCGCGGTGCCACTCCCAGTCGGGCACGGCGCGGATCTGCGCCGGCGTGGGCGGCACGCGCATGCCGTCCGGGGCCGGGCCAGGCGCGGGGTCGCCGAAGCGGCGGCACAGCTCCCGCCACGACCGCCGCGCCTCGATGCCGGTGACCTTCTGCTCCAGCACCGCGGGCACGAGCTGGTCCCACACGCGCCGCGACGCCCCGAACCGCAGGCCCGGCATCCGCCGGTGGGCGTCGGCGACCAGCGGGTGGTGCGGGGTGAACTCCTCGGGGCGGTCGTGCGCGCCGAGCAGCGCGGGCAGGCCGTCGAGCGCCCAAGCCGCTCCGCGGCCCCAGGCCAGGGCACGCACGGTCCCGCCCTCCCGTCGGCGCAGCAGCATCGTGGCCGGCCCGTCGGGCGTCGTCCCGACCCGCCAGATCCCGCCGCCCGCGTCCTGCCAGGTGGGGTCGCCCCGGCCCCGCCGCAGCGGGGCGAGCAGCGCGGGCAGATCCAGCGGGAACTCCGGCGTCCACTCGCGTTCGGCCGGCTCAGCCATGCCCGGCTCAGCCATCCCCGGCTCAGACATCTGGGGAGAAGCGGATCCCCCGCACGACGGCGTCCGGCCACACGCGGGCGCCGCCGCGCAGCTCACAGCCCTCGCCGACCACCGCCCGGTCGCCGATCACCGCGTCGACGACGACGGCGCCGCCCTCCACTCCGGCGTCGGCTCCGATCACCGAGTGCTCGACGACCGCACCCGCGCCGACGACCGCG
>JAKDLE010000350.1 GCA_030453005.1 Pseudonocardia sp.
GCGGCGCGTGGTGCCTGCCACCTGGGCCAGTTCGACCTGGCCGAGCGCGCCACCCGCCTGCACCCGGCCGACCTCGTGCTGCCCGTCTTTGTCCGCGAGGGCATCGACGAGCCGCGGCCCATCGAGGCCATGCCGGGCGTCGTCCAGCACACGTTGGACTCGCTGGTCGCCGAGGCGCACCGGTGCGTTGAGGCAGGGCTGGGCGGGATCATGCTCTTCGGCGTGCCCGAGACCAAGGATGCGCTCGGTTCGGGAGCCGACGCCGAGGACGGCATCCTCAACGTTGCGACCCGCGCGGTGGTCGCTGAGGTGGGCGAGCGCCTGGTCGTGCAGACCGATCTGTGCCTGGACGAATTCACCGACCACGGGCACTGCGGCGTGCTCAGCGTCGATGCGAACGGACGCGAGCGCATCGACAACGATCTGACGGTCCAGCGCTACGTCGACGCGGCTCTCGCGCAAGCCGAGGCCGGCGCGCACATCGTCGGGCCCAGCGGCATGATGGACGGTCAGGTCGGCGCCATCCGCTCCGCCCTCGACGCCGCGAACTACCGGCACACCTCGATCCTGGCCTACTCGGCGAAGTACGCGTCCGCGCTGTACGGGCCGTTCCGCGAGGCCGTCGGATCAACCCTGGTGGGCGATCGCAAGACGTACCAGCAGGACCCGGCCAACCGGCGCGAGGCGCGCCGCGAGGTGGACCTGGATCTGGCCGAGGGCGCCGACATGGTGATGGTCAAGCCCGCCATGCTCTACTTGGATGTGCTGCGCGAAACAGCGGAGGCCTCGACGGTGCCTGTCGCCGCCTACCAAGTCTCCGGTGAATACGCGATGATCAGCGCCGCCGCTGCGAACGGGTGGATCGACCGTGACCGGATGGTGCTCGAGTCGCTCACGTCCATCCGCCGCGCAGGCGCCGACATCGTCCTGACGTATTGGGCGGCCGAAGCGGCAGCGATGCTCCGGTGAGAGGGACCGATGCTGCAGTGAGGGAGGAACGGCCCGTGTCCGATCGCATGCCGCAGGGCCCGATGCCCCCGTACCCGCGTCCCGAGTCCGGCCGCGGCGGCGATAGTGCCGGCGAGTCCGGTGGGGCCGACGGGTCCGGTGGCGGCGGCTCGCAGGGCGGCCCGGTGCCGCCGGGCGTCCGCATCGCCTACGAATTGTGGTGCGTCGTCGCGCTGCTCGGCGTCGTCGCCACTGTCGGGGTCATCCTGGTGATGTCGAGCATGCAGGACACGCTGGTCGACGAGCTGATGGACCGGTTCGCCGATGGGGTGGGCGGTCAGCCGCTCACCCGTGCCGACGCGGTTTCCGGCTTCCACGTGACCCTCGGTATCTTCGGTGTGATCGGCGCGGTGCTGGTCGCCCTGGTCGTCTTGTTCGCCCGTAAACTGCTGCGCGGCCGGGGCTGGGCGCGGGCCGTGCTCCTGGGGATCACGGCGATCCTCGTCGTGGTCGGGTTCGAGGGCCTGCTCGGCTACGACGGCTCGGGTGCCGGGGCGATCGTGCTGGAGATCGCCTCGATCCTGCAGGCGGTGCTCGCGGTCGGCGCGTCGGTCGTCGCACACCGCGGCGAGGCGAACCGTTACTTCGTGGGCAAGCCGAAACGGTGACGGACACCGACGAGGTGTTGTTCGCCGAGGCCGGCTCGCGCTGGTGGCCCGTCTGGCTCGCGCCAGGCTTCGCGGCCGTGGGCCTGATCTCGGACGCGATGATCGGTGACGGGATGCCGGTGTTCGTCTGGCTGGTGGCCGCCGTGGTGGTGGGCGCGGTGGTGGCGCTGATCGTCTACGCGGCCCGCAGGCACACCAGCGTCGAACTGACCGCGCACATGCTGCGCCTCGGCGAGGAAGAGGTCGACCTCGACGAGATCGTCCACGTCATGCCGGAACCCGATCCGGGGCGCGGAAAGCACGACCCGCGCGAACCGTGGGAATCGGCGAGGTCCCTGGGCGGGCTGTCGGTGGTGCCGAGGGGACGGAACGGGATCGGCGTCCGGATGCGGTCCGGGGCACTGCGTCAGGCGTGGGCCAAGGACGACCGTGGTCTGCGCGCCCAGCTCGAGCCGCTCATCTCGGCGCGCCGGCGTGCGCGCAAAGGGCCCCGCCGCAAGGATGTCGGGGGACGCCCCGGAGGTGAGACGACATGACGCGTGCGCGATGGGTGGCGGTCACCGAGGCGGTCGTGGCGATGGCGCTGGTCGCATTGTCGGTCTGGTTCTGGTTCCAGGGCGTGCACCCGGCGCACACCCCCGTGCACATCGAAGGTCAACCGCCGCTGGAGATCACGATGTACGACGGGGCGCTGGTCACCACGTCGATCGTCATGGCGGCGGCGGCTGGACTAGCGATCGTCGACGCGCTGCGCCGGGTGCTGACGCGGCGCTGCCCTGGCGGCCTGTTTCCCTGCTGCCCGGCGGATCGCCCCGCCTGTCGCGCACTGGTTATCCGGAACGCCCAGGTGAACTCGTGCGCGAAGTGCGAGACCGGTGCGCGGCGCAGGTCAAGGCGGTGCGCGAGGTGCCAGATCGGTGCGTAGCGCCAGAGGGAACGGGCTAGCCACTGAACCTGACGTCATCGCCCGGCCGAAGTTGGGCGGCAGCACCGAGCGCCGACGCACGCACGACAGCGATCACCGGATAGCCACCGGTCACCGGATGATCGGCCAGAAACACCACCGGCTGCCCGTCCGCAGGCACCTGCAGCGCGCCCGTGACCATCGGTTCGGACGCCAACTCCCCGCCACGTGCACGCGCCAGCGGCTCAGCGCCGCCCACGCGCACACCGACGCGGTCGACGTCCTGGCTTACGGTCCACGCCTGGGTGACGAGGAGCCGGCGGGCGTCAGGTGTAAACCAGTCATCGCGCGGGCCCCACACGATCGGCAGCACCACCGTCGAACCGTGCTCCGGTGCGCGATGGGGGATCAGATCGGCGGCCGGCAACGGAGCCTGCGCGGCGGAAGCGAGGAGCTGGTCGTCTGCGCTAACAGGAGGCTGGCCGAGGCCGGAGAGATAGTCCGACGACAGGCTGCCGAGCTCGGAGCCGAACACCTCGCGCGCGCCGCTGGCGGCTTCGCGTTCGATCCGCACGATCCCGCCGCGCACAGCCACATAGTTGCGCAGCCCCGCCGACGGCGCGGACACGGCCAATACCTGCCCGGCCCGCAGATGGATACGGCAATGGCTGCCCACCGGTGTGCCGTCCACGTCGATGGCGACGCCCGGCCCGGTCACCGCCACGGCCACCGGGTCGTGGGCGCGCACCGTCAACCCGCCCATCGTCGTCTCGAGTCCCGCAGCACCAGGGCGGTTGCCGACGAGCCGGTTCGCAGCGGCGAGCGACGCACGGTCGGCGGCACCGGACGCGCTGACCCCCGTCGCGCCGTAGCCGGGCCGCCCCTGGTCCTGCACGGTGGTGAGGGGGCCGGGAGCGATGACCTGCAGACGCGCGGTCATCGGGCTTGACCTGATTCAGCGGCGCGACCGTCATCGACGACGAATCGGACGGTCACGCCTGGCCGCAGGAGCGCCGGGGGATCGCGGTCCGGCCGCCAGAGCCGGGCCGTGGTGTGGCCGATGATCTGCCAGCCGCCCGGCGAACTGCGCGGGTATACGCCGCTGAATCCGCCGGCGAGCCCGACGCTGCCGGCCGGGACCGCCGTGCGCGGCGTTGCGCGCCGCGGAACCCGCAGGCGGGGGTCGCCGCCGATCAGGTAGCCGAACCCGGGGGCGAAACCAGTGAACGCGACCTGCCAGTCTTGCCCGGTATGCGCGGCGATGATGTCGTCCATCGTCATGCCTGTGGCTTCGGCGACATCCGCAAGGTCCGGCCCGTCGTAGACCACGGGGATGGTGATCTGCGCCCGCGGGTCCGCGGAACCGCGGGCCCCGGCCGGCTCCGGATGATCAGCGACCGCGCGGCACCACGCGCGCACGGCTTCCGCGGATGTCACTGAGGGATCGAAACCGATGAGGACCGTCCGCGCGGCGGGGACGACCTCGATGATCCCGGACGGCCTGTCGCGCGCTGCAGCAGCCGCATGGATGAACGGCAGGACCTGGGGAGACACGGCGGAATCGGTCTCACCGGAGTCCGTTTCAGTGAACTCTACGAGCACCGCGTTCTCCCCGGCGGCGAGGAACCGTAGTGATGCGGAAGCGGAGTCTGGTGCGGTTTCGGAGGCCATGGCGCGCCCCGGTCAGCAGAAGGGGCGCACGGTGATGCCCGCCTCGTCGAGCCCGGCGCGCACCGCCCTCGCCATCGCGACGGCGCCGGGTGAGTCTCCGTGCACACACACCGACTCGGCGCGCACCTCAACGGTGGAACCGTCGACCGCGGTGACTGTGCCGTCGCGGACCATGGTGAGCACGCGGGCCGCGACCGCGTCCGGATCGTCGAGCACGGCGCCGGGCTCGCGGCGGGGGACCAGCGTGCCGCCGTGGGTATAGCCGCGGTCGGCGA
>JAKDLE010000351.1 GCA_030453005.1 Pseudonocardia sp.
CTCCCGGTGGGGCTCGACTGGTCCGACCATCCCGCCGTCTTCGTCCCCTTTGTCGACGACGACGACGCCCCGCACCCGCACGCCCCCGGCAGCCAGGCCGCGCTGAACTGGGACTCCGGCGCCGACCCGGCCGGGGACGTCGAGGTGCTGGCGTTCGTCCGCCCGTTCCGTCCCGGCGGTCCGCGGCACCTGATGTGCGCGCTGCAACTCCCCGACAGCCGCGGAGTGCTCACCCGGGACCGGATCTCCTACCGCTACCTGCGCACCGAGTACGACCGCCGCCGCCTGCGGCACGCGATCCGCACCGCGGCCGACCTGCTGCGCGCGGGTGCCGACGCCCGCGTGGAGCCCGCCGGGGACGTGCTGGGCAACGACCGCGCCCTCGACGGCTGGGTCGCCGCGCACCTGACGACGTCGGTGCACCTCTGCGGCAGCGCGGCCATCGGGCGGGTGGTGGACGCGGAGCTGCGCGTGTTCGGCGTCGACGGGCTGCGGGTGGCCGACACCTCGGTGCTCCCCACGGCGCCCCGCCGCGGCCCGTCGGCCACGGCCGTCGCGATCGGGGAGAAGGCGGCGGAGCTGCTCGGCCTCTGATCACCGGTTGCGCCGAGACGGTGATCACGCCGGGCCGGCATACCGTGGTCCGATGTCGGCGAACCCGCTCCTGTCCCCCAGCTCCCTGCCCTACGCCTACCCCGACTTCGACGCGATCGCCGAGGAGCACTTCGCGCCCGCGTTCGAGGCGGGGATGGGGGAGCAGCGCGCGGAGGTCGACGCGATCACCGGCGACGCGGCGCCGCCGACGTTCGACAACACGATCGTCGCCCTGGAGCGCTCGGGCGCCACGCTGCGCCGCGTCTCGGCGGTGTTCGCCACCCTCGCAGGCTCCTGCAGCACCCCCGGCATCCGGGCGATCGAGGCCGAGTTCGCGCCCCGGCTGGCCGCGCACGCCGACGCGATCACGCTCGACCCGCGCCTGTTCGCCCGGATCGGGGCCGTGCCCGCCGACGGCCTCGACGTCGAGTCCCGCCGACTGCTGGAGCGGCGCCACCGCGACGCCGTGCGCGCCGGGGCCCGGCTCGGTCCGGCCGAGCAGCGGCGGCTGCGGGAGCTCAACGCCGAGCTCTCCGCGCTGTCCACGGAGTTCGGCGCGAGGCTGCTCGCGGGCACGAACGCGGCGGCGGTGCGCGTCGAGGACCCGGCGCGCCTCGACGGCCTGCCCGCCGACGCCGTCGCGGCCCGAGACGGGGTGCTCACCCTCGGCCTGCCCACCGCCCAGCCCGCGCTGGCCTCGCTCACCGACCGTGCGCTGCGCGAGCAGCTGCACCGCGCGTCGACCACCCGGTGCGCCCTCGGCGACGAGCACGACACCCGGGCCGTCATCCTGCGGACCGTGGCCCTGCGCGCCAAACGCGCCGCGCTCCTCGGGCACCCGCACCACGCGTCCTGGGTGGTGGAGGTCGGCACCGCGGGCTCGGTCGAGGCGATCGACGCGATGCTCGGGAAGCTGGTGCCCGCGGCCGTGGCGAACGCGCGCGCCGAGGCCGCGGAGCTCTCCGCACTCGCCGGGTACGAGATCGCCGCCTGGGACCGCGCGTTCCACACCGAGCGCCTGCGCCGCGAGCGCTACGACCTCGACGCCGCCGCCCTGCGCCCGTACTTCGAGCTCGAACGCGTGCTGCACGACGGCGTGTTCCACGCGGCCGGGAGGCTCTACGGCCTGCGCGTCACCGAGCGCCACGACCTTCCCCGCTACCACCCCGAGGTCCGGGTGTTCGACGTCGACGACGAACACGGGCCGCTCGGGTTGTTCGTCGCCGACCTGCACTCGCGCGACTCCAAGCGCGGCGGCGCGTGGATGAACAGCTTCGTGACGCAGTCACACCTGCTCGGCACGCGCCCGGTCGTGCTCAACACGCTCAACATCGCCCGCGGCGAGCCGACGCTGCTCACCGTCGACGAGGTGCGCACGCTGTTCCACGAGTTCGGCCACGCGCTGCACGGGCTGCTCTCCGACGTCCGCTACCCGACGTTCGCGGGCACCGGCGTGCCGCGCGACTTCGTCGAGTACCCCTCACAGGTCAACGAGATGTGGCTGGACGACCCCGAGATCCTCGCGAACTACGCCCGCCACCACGAGACCGGTGAGCCGCTGCCCGTGGAGCTGGTCGAGCGGCTGCGCGAGTCCCGTCGCCTCGGCGAGGGCTTCCGGACCGCCGAGTACCTGGGGGCCACACTGCTCGACCTCGCCTGGCACCGCCTCGGCGCGGAGGAGCGGGTCGACGACGTGCTCGCCTTCGAGGCCGACGCGCTCGCCGCGGCGGGCGTCGACGTGGTGCCGCCCCGGTACCGCTCCACATACTTCAACCACGTCTTCGGCGGCGGCTACAGCGCGGGCTACTACTCCTACATCTGGAGTGAGGTGCTCGACGCCGACACCGTGGAGTGGTTCGCCGAGCACGGGGGGCTCCGCCGCGAGAACGGCGAGCGGTTCCGCCGCGAGCTGCTCGCCCGCGGCGGCGCCGTCGACCCGATGGAGGCCTACCGGGCCTTTCGCGGCCGCGACCCGGAGCTGACCCCGCTGCTCAACCGTCGCGGGCTGGCCTGATCAGGCGACCCCGGCGAGGATCACCCGAGTGGCCTCGTCGGGCACGTCCCACTGCGGGAAGTGGCCGCAGCGGTTGAACCAGTGCAGCGTCGCGTCCGGGAACAGCGCCGCCGCCCGCTGCGCCTGCGCAGGCACCGTGACGAGGTCGCGCCGCCCCCAGCCGATGACGACGCGACCCGGCAGGGTTCCGGCGGGCGCCCCCGCCTGGCGCGGCCCGTCGACCAGTGCACGCAGAGCGGCGTCGGTGGACGGTGCGGTGGCCAGGCCACGGACCTCGTTGAGGGCGACGTCCGGGCGCACCGCCCAGGGCCGCGCGGAGAACTGCGCGAGCAGCGCGGTGCGGCCGGCCGGGTTGCCCAGCAGCGTGGGCAGCGCCGGGCGCAGCGCCCGCACCAGCGCCACCGACGCCCGCAGCGACGCGGAGAACACCGCGAGCTCGCGGTCGTTCCAGAAGCCGCCGGGATCGAGGGCCACGGTGTGCCTGCCCACGCCGCGGCGGGCCAGCTCCAGCGCCAGCCGTCCGCCCATGGAGCTGCCCAGGATGTCGGCGCGCGACAGGTCCTGCGCGGCGAGGAACGCCTCGACGGCGTCGGTGAGCCCGGCGAACGTCAGCTCGCCGGGCAGCGGCGGGGTGTGACCGAACCCGGGCAGGTCGATGGCGACAATCTCCCGGCGGGCGGCGAGGCCGTCGGCGATGCGGTCGAAGGAGCGCCAGGAGCCACCGAGGCCGTGCAGCAGAACCAACGGCGGGCCACTGCCCCGGCGAACGTGATGCAGGTCCATGGACGCCGAGGCTAGGCCCGGTCGTGGACCGGGGCAGGACGAGACGTTCCCCGCGAGTCGGGGGCCCCGTCCGGCTGTCCCTGCTCGACCGCACCCGCACCCGCACCCGCACCCGCACCCGCACGGGCGAGCCTGACGCGGCGGCGCTGCGGCACACCGTCGAGCGGGGGCGGTACGCCGAACAGCTGGGTTACCACCGCTTCTGGGTCGCCGAGCACCACGCCGTGCCGGGGATCGCGAGCGGCAGCCCGCCGGTACTGATGGCGGCCGTCGCGGCGGCCACCCGCCGGATCCGGGTCGGCTGGGCGGCGTGATGCTGCCGAACCACCACCAGCCGCTCGTCGCCGCCGAGCAGTTCGCGATGCTCGACGCCCTGTTCCCCGGCCGCCTCGACCTCGGCGTCGGCCGGTCCCTGGGCTTCACCGCGCCAGTGCGCCGCGTGCTGCGGCGCGACGCCGCCGACACCTTCGCCGACGATCTCGCCGAGCTGCGTGCCCACCTCGACGGCGACGCGCCGGTCACCGCGTCCCCGGCTCGAATGCGCCCTGCCGGTCTTCGTCCTCGCCACCGGCGAGGGCCAAGGAGCGCCCTGAACCACTCGGCCCTACTGCGCGCTACGGGCGGAGTTGCTCAGGACCCTCCTGGCCGTCGCGGGACGCCGGGCTGCCGGTGGTGGTGGGCGGGCCGGCGGTCGACGACCCGGCGCTCGCCGACCTCCTCGAGGGCTACCGCGCCCGGGCCCGGGCGGCCGGGCGCGTCCGTCGGTGACGGTGTCGCTCGACGTGCTCGTGGCCGACTCGGCGGCCGCCGCCCGCGAGCTCGCGCTCCCCGAGGCGTGGGCGCTCGCCGCCGCCCGGACGCCGGGGCAGTTCCCCGCCCTGGAGCCCGCCGACGCCGCACGGCCGCTCACCGGTCGGCAACGCGAGGTCGTCGAGCAGGCGGTCGGCCGCACCGTGCACGGTGACGAGGTGGGCGTGGGCGGGAGTCCGACGCGCGGCTGGCCCGCCTCTTCGTCGGCAGGCACCGAAAGGCCGATTGACGCCCCGTCGGGCACCTCGTGACGATGGTGAGGA
>JAKDLE010000016.1 GCA_030453005.1 Pseudonocardia sp.
GTCGCCCGCGAGGTACTGGCGGGCGAACTCCTTGTTGTTGCCGACGTAG
Organism: Pseudonocardia sp.; assembly: GCA_030453005.1. GTDB lineage: Bacteria > Actinomycetota > Actinomycetes > Mycobacteriales > Pseudonocardiaceae > Pseudonocardia. The sequence continues at coordinate 50 of JAKDLE010000016.1, forward strand.
GAGCCGATAGTGCGCCGGATCCGGCCCGCGGCGAGCAGGTTGCCCAGCCCGAAGCCGTCGACCCCGAGGTTGTTCGAGATCGTCTCCAGGTCGGTCGCGCCCTGCTCCAGCAGCGCGGCGATCAGCACCGTCGGCACCCCGCACATGCCGAACCCACCGACCGCCAGCGACGCGCCGTCCCCGATGTCGGCGACCGCCTCGGCCGCCGATCCCATCACCTTGTCCACCTCAGGCCCAGCCTGCGTCGACGGGCGCCAGGTGCTCGGCCAGCAGGTCGGTGACCCGCTCCGGCTTCTCGGCGTTGAGCAGGTGCGCGGAGTCTCCGACGACCTCGAACCGGCCGTCCGCGACGCCGTCGGAGATCACCCGGACCAGCTCGGGCGGCGTCGCCGGGTCCTGCGCCCCGGCGATCGCGAGCACCGGGACACCGATGGAAGCGAGCCGGTCGCGCACGTCGAACGTCGCGATCGCCTCGCAGCAGCCTGCGTAGCCCTCGTCGATGGTGGCGTGCAGCATCGCGAGCAGCCGTTCCGCCTCGTCGGTGCCTGCGAAGGAGGGCACGAACCAGGTGCCGGGCCTGCTCGCGGCGATGGCCTCGGTGCCGCTCTCCCGGACGGTGGCAGCGCGCTTCGGCCAGCTGTCGGGGTCCGCGAAGCGGGCCGCGGACGCGATCGCGGCCAGGCTGAGCACCCGGTCGGGGTAGTCGAGGGCCAACTGCTGGCCGATCGCCCCGCCGATCGAGACCCCCGCGTAGTGGAACCGGTCGATCCCGAGCCGGTCCAGCAGCGCGGCGACGTCGCGGGCCATGCCTGCCATCGTGTAGGGCCCGGCGGGGGTGGGGCTACCGCCGTGCCCGGGCAGGTCGTAGCGGACGATCCGGAAGCGGTCGGCCAGCCCGGCGACCTGGGCGTCGAACAGGTGCAGGTCGGTGCCCAGCGACGGGCCGAGCACGAGGACGAGTGCGTCGTCGGGTCCGTCGACGCGGTGGTGCAGGACGGTGGTCATACGAAGGGTCTCCCGGGGTAGGTCGCGGCGGCCGAGGCGACGGTGAAGCGGCCGTGGTCCCAGCCGTCGGTGAGCGGAACGAAGTAGTCGAACGTCACCTGTTTGGTCGCGTAGCGCCAGGTGCCGTCGACGCGGCGGAGCATGTCGAGGTAGCGACCTGCGGCGATGTGCGGGACGCCGTCCTGCACGCAGGGCTGCCAGAGGAACGAGCGGGCCCGCGCCGTGTCCGGCCCGTCGAGGGCGATCTCGAGGTTCGTGACGTGGTGCCAGAACGCGGTCAGCCCGCCGTCGGCGAGGCCTGCGAAGAAGGTGCGCAGCTCGCCGTGCCCGCGGGCGCGGGACAGGCCGACGAACTCGCCGTCGTCGGTGAACAGCGAGACCAGGCTGTCCCAGTCGCCGTCGTCGAGGACCCGGCAGTACCGGGCGTCGAGGGCACGGATCGCCTCGAGAGCTTCCAGCCGGGCGATCCGCTGCTCCACCTCACCCATCGGTCGCCTTCAGGTCCGACGGGTGGGTGGCCAACGGCGTGACATTGCACGTGAGGTAGGGGAACAGCGGCAGCGAGGACAGCAGCGCATGCAGCTCGTCGCCGGACTCGACGTCGAAGATGCTGATGTTGGAGTACTCGCCGACGATCCGCCACAGGTGCGGCCACACGCCGGAGCGCTGCAGCTCCAGGGCACGCGCCTTCTCCTCGGCGACGATCGCGGCGCGGTGGTCGGGGTCGAGGTCGTGGGGGATGGCGACGTCCATCCGGACGTGGAACAGCACGATCAGTCCCTCCTGAAGGCGGCGATCCGGGCGGGATCGAGCTCGACGCCCAGGCCGGGGCCGTCGGGCAGGTGTAGGCCGTCGGCGTCGTAGACGAGCGGTTCGACGAGCATCTCCTCGGCCATCAGCAGCGGGCCGAACAGCTCGCTTCCCCATCCGAGTGTCGGGGTGGAGCAGGCGAAGTGCAGTGCCGCGGCGGTGCCGATCGGGCTCTCGATCGACGTGGCGGCGTAGCACGGGATGCCTGCCGCGGCGGCGATCTCGGCGATCGCGCGGCTGGCGCGCAGGCCGCCGCTCTTGGTCGTCTTGACCGCGAAGACCCCGGCCGCCCGCGCGCCGACGAGGCGGATGGCGTCGGCCGGGGTCCGCAGGCTCTCGTCGGCCATGACCGGGATCGGCAGTGCCGCGGAGATCGCGGCGAGCGCGTCCACGTCGTGGCCGGGCACCGGCTGCTCGATCAGCTCGACGCCCGCCTCGGCCAGGGCGGGGAGGTGGGTGAGCGAGATGAGCCGGTCCCAGCGGGCGTTGATGTCCACCCGCACCCCGGCGACGCCTGCGAGCTTCTCGGCGACGGCCACGATCCGGGCGACGTCGTCGGCCGGGTCCTGTGCGCCCATCTTGAGCTTGAACGAGCGGTGCAGTCCGGTGTCGAGCTTGGCCAGGGCCTCCTCGACGACGACCGGTGCGGGCTCGGTGCCCAGCGCCCACGTGACGGGGATCCTCGTCCGGGCCAGGCCGCCGAGCAGGGTGTGCACTGCGACGTCGAGGTGGCGGGCCCAGGCGTCGTGCAGGGCCACCTCGACCGCGGTCTTCGCGAACAGGTTCGCCGCGACCACGTCGTTGATGTCGCGCAGGATGCCGGCGATCTCGTCGACCCGGCGGCCCAGCAGGACCGGGGCCAGGTAGCGCTCGACGATCACCTGCATGGTCTCGACGGACTCGCCGCCCCACCACGGCCCCCCGGGCACGACGCCCTCACCGACGCCGGTGACCCCGCCCGCGGTGCGGACGAAGACGTAGAGCACGGGTTGGGCGTCCATGCTCGCCCTGGCGAACCGGTGGGCGCGGCGCAGGGGGATGTCGACCACGACGGTCTCGACCCGTTCGATGCGCATCTCGCTCATCGGGGGGTTCTCCGTTTCTCGCTGGGCGGTGCCGGATCCGGCCGGGTCTGTGGAGGACCCGGCCGGGCCCGGCGCATGCGGTCAGGCCGGCTCCTCGCGGACGCTCGTTCGCCGACGTGCCCGCGGGTGCTGCGCTGGATGGTGACCTGGCAAGCTCGGTCAGGCCGGGTCGAGCGTGAAGTCGTAGCGGACGGTGAAGGTGCCGTCGCCACGGTCGGCGGGCTTCAGGACGAGCTCGGGCTTGGTCGCCGAGGCGACATCGCTGTCGAGCCACTCCCCGCCGTCGAAGTAGAGCTGCGTGGTGACGGTCCGGTGTCCCGGGGCCCGCACCATCAGGTGCAGGTGCGCCGGGCGCCAGGGGTGCCAGCCCGCAGCCTCGAGCAGCCCGCCGGTCGGGCCGTCCGTCGGGATCTGGTACGGGGCCGGCTGGATCGTGGAGATCTCGAACCGTCCCTGGTCGTCGGTGACCACGACGCCCCGCAGGTTCCCGTCCGGCAGGTGCGGAGCGAAGCCCGAGTAGTAGCCCTGCTCGTCGGCCTGCCACATGTCGAGTTCGGCCCGGGCCAGCGGCGTGCCGTCGGTGCTCCGGACCTCACCGGAGAGCACCAGCGGGGTGCCCTGCTCGTCGGGTCGCTGCGGCAGCGTGGCCGGGGTGTCCAGGCGGGCCTGATCGGGCAGGTAGTACGGGCCGAGGATGGAGCCCTTAGTGCAGGTCTGGGTCCGGGCCGCGACCTCCTCGACGACGTGCTCGACGAGGACGTCGAGCAGCAGCGGCCACTCGCCGCCCTCCCCGACCTCGATCAGGTACTCCTTGGCGGCCTGGAACTCCGGGTAGGTCACCTCCTCGTCGCGGATCGCCTGGTGGATGCCCTTGAGCACGGCACCGACCACGGTGCTGACCCGCTCGTGGTCGACCTGCCCAGGCGCGCGGCCCCCGGAGCTGGCGCGGAAGGCCTCGGTGGCGCTGGCGCCCGAGCCTGCTGCGGTGGGTGCGGTCTCTGTGGTGGACATGGTGGTTCTCCTCGTCGTCGAGAGCGGTGCGATCGTTCAGTGCCTGCCGTTGCCGCCACGAAGCCCGACGACCTGGCTGTCGCCCGGGTTGATCAGGTCCGGCACGGTCCAGCCGTTCAGGTCGTACTCGGACATGCATGTCTCGGCGAAGCCCTTCATCGCCGCGGCGGTGCCGGACTGCTCGGCGGCGAAGAGCAGCTCCGCGCGCACGCCCTCGTGGTTGCCGGAGTAGTTGCGCTCGTAGAGCTCGTGGCGGCCGCCGAACTCGGAGCCGATGGAGTCCCAGATCAGCTTCATCAGCTTGACCCGGTCCACGGCGTCGTAGCCGTTCGAGCCGCGCACGTACTTGTCCAGGTAGGGGCGGACCTCCGGGGACAGGAAGTCGGCGCTGTGGCTGGGCAGGTAGATCAGTGAGGCGCCGAGGTCCTGCATGATGATCTCGCGGACGCGCGGGTAGCCGATGGTCATGAACCAGCGGTAGGCCAGCCCGTAGTCCAGGTTGGGCAGCTTCGCGCCGTTGACCCACTCGTCGGGGTTGGTGCACATCGCGTCCGAGAGCGCCCAGAACATGTTCCGCCAGGCGATGACCTCACCGACGCGGGTCTGTACACCGCGGAAGTCCTTGGTGCCGGTGACCTCGTCGAGGCCTTCTCCGGGTCGCCGTAGATGAACACGTTCTCCCACGGGATCAGGACCTTGTCCAGCACGAAGATCGTGTCGTTCTCGTCCATCCGCGACGAGAGCGGGTAGTCGAACGGGCTGCCCATCGTGTTGGCCTGCTGGGCGTAGGAGGGGCGGCAGATCAGCTTCATGCCCGGTGCGCCCATCGGCACGGTGCAGACCAGCGAGTACTCGCGCTTCTTGATCGGCAGCCCGTAGTGGGCCAGGAAGTTGTAGTGGGTGATCGCCGACCCGGTGGCCACGACCTTCGCGCCGGAGACGACGACGCCGTTGTCGTTCTCCTCCTCGACGTGCATGAACACGTCGGAGACCTCGTCGGGGTCACGGTGGCGGTCCACCGGTGGGTTGATGATCGCGTGGTTCCAGTAGAGGACCTTCCCTGCGACTCCTGGTACCAGCGCCGCGCGTTGGCCGCGTACGGGTCGTAGAACTCGGAGTTCGCGCCCAGCGTGCCGAGGAACGCGGCCTTGTAGTCGGGGCTGCGGCCCATGAACCCGTAGGTCATGCGCGCCCACTCGGCGATCGCGTCTCGGTCCTTCTTCAGGTCCTCGACCGAGTGCGGGGTCCGGAAGAACGGGTGGGTGACACCGGTGCTGCCCGTGTCGGTGGGGACGGTCAGGACGTCCTGCTTGTCCGGGTCGTGCAGCGAGTCGTAGAGCCGGGCGGTCATCCGCACCGCGTTGCGGAACGCGGGGTGGGTGGTGACGTCGTCGACCTTCTCCCCGTACAGGTAGACCTCGCGGCCGTCGCGCAGGCTCTCGATGTACTGGTCACCGGTCAACGGCCGGGTGACCTTGCCGTTCGTGTCGGTCGGCATGCTCGTGTGGTCCTGCTGCAACGTCATTGTCGACTCCTTCGTCTGGGTGCCTTGCGGTGAGTGATCAGGTCGGCTGGGCGGTGGGCCGGGCCGAGAAGAACGAGATGCCCCCGTCCGGCCCGTCGGCCGAGCCGTCCCAGAGCAGCGGGTTGTGGTCCCCGCCCAGGTGGTGGAACTGCCCGCTGTGGAACAGCAGCGGTCGGCCTCTGTGAATGTGGAACTGCTGGACCTCGCCCAGATACAGGACGTGGTCACCGCCGTCGTAGGACTGCCACGGCGTGCACGAGATGTGCGCGAGGGTGCCGTCCAGCCGGGGCGCGCCGCAGTCGCTGTCGGCTGCCCAGCCCACGTCCTGGTTCGGCCGGCCCGCGAAGTGCAGCGCCAGGTCCTTCTGCTCGCTCTCGAGCACGTTGACGGTGAACGGCCGCGACTCGACCAGCTCGCACACCTTGGAGTGGCGGTCCAGCGACACGAGGACCAGCGGCGGATCCAGCGACACGGCCGTGAACGCGTTGACCGTGGCGCCGTGCGGCGCCCCGTCGGGGCCGTAGCACGTGATCACCGTGACGCCGGTGGTGAAGTGCCCCAGGCATCGCCGGAGCTGTTTCGGGTCGATCGACATTGACCTCACCTCCATGCACGCTATGCGTGCATTGTGCACGTCATCCGTGCAAGGCTGAGGGTGCCGTGCCTCACCCGATCCGTCAACCCCTGCGGCATGTTCGAGCTCGGTCGGCGACTGCGGGATACTGCGCAGGTGAGCGAGGAGGACGGCAGCAAGGACCGCATCCAGAGCATCGAACGCGGATTCGCGGTACTGCTGGCCTTCGACGCCGAGCGCATCGACCCCAGCCTGATCGAGATCGCCCACGCCACCGGTTTGTCCCGGCCTGCCGTGCGCCGGATCCTGCTGACCCTGCAGCACCTGGGGTACGTCGAGCCGACCCAGGGCAGCCACTGGCGACTGACCCCCCGCGTGCTGACGATCGGCCAGCACTACGTCACGTCGAGCGCGCTGGTCTCGGTCGCCGAACCCCATATGGGCAGGCTCGTCGAGGAGACCCATGAGTCGGCCTCACTCTCGACACTCGACGGGAACGAGGTCGTTTACCTCGCCCGCGTCCCCGCCAACCGGATCCTGAACGTCACGGCTGTGGCGGGGACACGCGTCCCCGCCCACCCCACGTCGATGGGGCGGGTGCTGCTCGCCGCGGCGTCACCCGAGTTCGTGCAGCGCTATCTCGACGACCCCGGGCTGCAGCCGTTGACCCCGCACACGATCACCGACCCCGGCCAGTTCCGCGAGGCCCTGGAACGTGCCCGCAGGCAGGGCTGGTCACTGGTGTCGGAGGAACGCGAGCGCGGTCTCATCGCCGTGTCCGCGCCGATCCGCGACCACACCGGGAAGGTCGTCGCCGCGCTGTCGTCGTCGAGCTCGACCGGCCGGACGAGCCCGGGACACATCGAGCGCCACGTAGTCCCCATCCTGACGCAGATCGCCGCCCAGATCAGCGCCGAACTCGGCGGCTGAGGCGCGGCCGCCCGTCGCCGACCTCGCGGCGCAGTACGAATCGCCGCCCTCACCGGGCCGATAGCTGCTGCGGCGGCAGACCGGGCTCACGCGCGTCGGGCGCGCAGTGTCGTGTTTGGCTGCGGCCGGGATGGGCCGGTGAGCGAGTGAGCGGAGGACGCGCGGGCGCCCTCAGCCGTGCTGGTGCACGGTCAGGGTGGAGGCCAGCTCGCGGGCCTCCTCCGCGGTTGCCGCGCCTCGCCCGCACGCGGGCCGTCGAGGTCGAGCTCGACGAGCTCGACCGGCTTGCCGGTCTCGTACACCACAGCGGCGGTGGTCTTCATGAGATCTTCCTTCTCCTTCTGGGCCGAGAGGGTCCGCCGTCAGGCCGCGTCGTGGAAGACGAGCCCGAGGGTGAACCGGCGGCCCGACCGGACCACCGACACCCCGTGCCGGACCGGTGCGGCGGACCAGCCGCGGGCGGACTGCACCGGGCGGTCGCGGGTGGTGAACACCAGCCCGTGACCGTGGGGGATGAGCGTGGCGGTCCCGCGGGACTGCGCGCGGGGCCGTTGTTCGTAGAGCAGGAACTCGCCGCCGGTGTGGTCGACCCCGGGGTCGTTGAGGTTGATCACCACCTGCAGCGGGAACACCAGTTCGCCGTAGAGGTCGCGGTGCAGCGCGTTCCAGTCCCCCGGACCGTACTTGAGCAGGAGAGGGGTCGGCTTCGTCTGCCCGGCGGCGTGGCACATGTCCAGCCACTCGTCGAGCGTGTCGGGCCACGGGGCCTCCCGGCGCAGCCGGGACCACCAGCCGCGCGCGATCGGCAGCAGCCGCGGGTACAGGGCCTGCTTCAAGGCGACGACGGCGTCGGGGAACGGTTCGGCGAAGTACCGGTACTCGCCTGCACCGAAGCGGTACCGGCCCATGTCCACGGTGGACCGGAAGCGGGAGACGTCGTCGTAGAGCGCGGAGATGCCCGCGGCCTCGTCGGCGGTGAGCAGCGGCCCGGTCAGCGCGCAGCCGTAGGCGTCGAGCTCCTGACCGACGGTGGCCCAGTCGACGAGCTCGACCCGGCCCTTCCAGGAGGTGGGAACGTTGCTCATGCGGCGGCCTCCAGGGCGAGCAGGATGCGTTTGGTCCCGGCGCAACCCAGGTAGGCGCCCACGCGCCCGTCGGAGCGCACCACCCGGTGGCACGGGACGACGACGGGCAGCGGGTTGGTCGAGCAGGCGGTGCCGACGGCCCGGACGGCCCGCGGGTTGCCGACCAGCGCGGCGACGGCGGCGTAGGTGGCCGTGCGCCCGTAGCCGATGTCGGGGAGCCGGTGCAGCACGGCGGCGCGGAACCCGGTGGACAGCCGCCAATCGAGCGGCACGTCGAAGCGGCGACGGCTGCCGGTGAAGTACTCCTCCAGCTGCCGCGCCGTCGGGTCGAGGCGGTCGGGGGCGTGCCGGACGCGGGGGCCGATCCGGTCGGCCAGGGTCTCCAGGACCGTGTCGTGGCCCTCCTTCGGATAGGCCACCCGGACCAGCCCGAGTTCGGTCGCGGCGAGCAGCAGCGTCCCGACGGGGCTCTCGACGGTGCGGTAGGCGACGTCCGGGCGGTCGTCGTGGACGCCCATCGGGGTACTCCTTTCCTGACGGCGCTGTCGCGCGATCGGGTGGTTTCCCCGGCCCTTGCGCATCGGTCCTGGGTGGGTGGGTCGGTCGGTCGTCGAGGAGGACGAGCTGTGGGCAGAGCACGGGTGGCGCGGTTCGTCGTCGTCGTCGCGGGGGCGGCCGCGGTCGCCGCCGCGGCGCTGGCGGTACCGCAGGTCGGTGCTCAGGCAGGTGCGAGCCCCGCAGGCGACGGTACCTGGGTGTCGGCGTGGTCGGCGGCGCCGCAGGGTCCTTCGACGCTGGGCGACTTCGGCGTCGAGACGCTGAGCGGGGCGAACCAGGTCACCGCCGGGGCAGGACGTCGTGCCGCCCCCGACGACGTTCTCGGACGAGACGATCCGCCAGGTGATGTACCTGCACCACGGCGGGAGCGCTGTCCGGGTCCGGCTGTCCAACGAGTTCGGCGACGGCGCGACGCGCCTGCCGTCGGTCACCGTCGGCATCCGCGAGGGCGACTCGGGAGCAGCCGTCGAGGCCGGGACCCAGCGCACCGTGACGTTCGGCGGCGCGCCCGGCGTCACCATCCCGGCGGGTGAGGCGGCGCTGAGCGACCCGGTCGACCTCGACACCGAGGCGTTCGACCACCTCGTGCTGAGCATCTTCGTCCCGGCCGGGAACGGTGCGGCCACCGTGCACGGGAACGCGATGCAGGCCTACTTCACCGCGCCCGGTGACCAGACCACGGCCGCGGGCGACGAGCCGTTCGCCGAGCGTGGCGTCGTCGTCAACCGCTTCACCTCGACGTTCACCACCGCCGTCTACTACGCCACCGGGATCCACGTCGAGGGTGAGGAGGGCGACGGCACGCTCGTGACGTTCGGGGACTCCATCACCGACGGCTTCCTCTCCGAGGGCAACACCGACACCCGCTACCCGGACGTACTGGCCCGCAGGCTCAAGGCGGACCCCGACACCGCGCACCTCTCGGTGACCAACCAGGGCATCAGCGGCGGCCGCGTCACCGGGCCCGGGATCGGTCCGTCGGCACTGGACCGGCTGGAACAGGAGGTCCTCGCCCAGCCCAACCTGGCCGGCGTGATCTTCCTGCAGGGCATCAACGACCTGGGGACCGCGATCGCCCAGGGCCTGCCGGCCACGGCGGACGACCTGAAGACGGCCTACCGGGACATCGCGGACCGGGTGCACGCCCGCGGCGTGCCGATCTACATTGGCACCCTCACCCCGGCGGGCAACCTGCTGCGCCCCACGCCGTACGGCGTCTACTCGCCGCGATTCGCGACCCGCTCGTCCCCGACTGGATTGACCTGCGCTACGACGCCCTCGACAACCTGCACCCCAACAGCGCGGGGTACGAGGTGATGGCCGAGAGCATCCCCCAGGAGTTCCTGGACGAGATCGCCGCAGGTTGACGGCGTGAGCTACAGCGGGGCCGTCAGCTCGACGTTGATGTCGTCGGGGTCCTGAAAGGACAGGATGGCGATCCCGGCGTCGGTCAGCTCGGTGACCTGACCGTGCGTGATCCCCGCGCCAGCCAGTGCGGTGGCGGCGCTGTCGAGGTCGGCGCGTGCGGACACCGCGAAGCTGACGTGGTCGAGCCCGGTCCGCTCGGAGTCGAAGTTCGTGTCGCCGACCGGGCGCAGGCCGAACAGCGTGCCCTGCGGGGTCTGGTAGACGGTGCCCCCGTAGAACTGCTCCGGGGAGTCGCGCACCCCGGGCTGATCGACGGAGTCCGAGGTGTCGATCGCGACGGGCCAGCCGAAGACCTGGTCGTAGAAGGCCTTGGAGCGGGCGATGTCGGTGACCGTGAGTCGGACGTGGGAGAAGCCGGAGCTCTCGACGAGTGCCATGTCGGGGGCGTACCCCGTCGAGAACGCCGTGAACCGGCGGCCCGTCAGTGGTAGGGCTTGTGGGGGATGGCCGCGTCGTTGAGCTGCTGTTCCATGTCCACCCAGATGCACCCGTCCTCGATCTTGCAGGCGTACACGGGGATCGGGGCGACGGCCGGGACCCCGCGTGGCTCGCCTGTCCGCAGGTCGAAACAGGAGTTGTGGGCGGGACAGATGAGGGTGTCGTCCTCCTGCAGGTAGCCCTCGTTGAGCGGCTGCTGCTGGTGCGTGCAGGTGTTGTGCACCGCCACCGCCTCGTCCTCGTAGAGCCGGACGACGCAGACGGGCTCGCCCAGCTCGACGAGCATCATGTCGCCCTCCTCGAGCTGATCCAGGTCAGCTACCGCTTTCCATGCCATGGAAGTTCCTCCTCAGGATTTCGAGCGCCTGGCCCGGGGCTGGGAGCCCCGGACCTCGATCCACCCGTTCCGCACCCGCGTGGGGAGCACCGGCTGGGGGTGATGGGCTGGTCCGCGCACGATGCGGCCGTCGCGCAGGTCGAACCGGCTCTCGTGCAGGGGACACGTGACGACGCAGTCGGCGACCTCGCCGCGGCTGAGCAGCCCGCCCGCGTGGCTGCACACGTCGTCGAGCGCGTGGAGCTCGCCGTCGGAGCGGTGCAACAGGACCTTGCGGCCCTCCACCTCGACCCCGACGGCCGTGTCGTCGGGCAGCTCCGCCTCGGCCAACGCGCGGACCCACCGGTTGGGGCCGGTGGCCGTCGCGACGCGGTTGACCATGACCGCCCGGCCCTGCACGAGATGCCCGCCGACGAACCCCGCCGCCCCGGTGACCGTCATGCTGGCCGCGCTGAGCACCCGCGCCGGGCGTCGGTGCCCGGCCAGCCGGGCGGCCAGCGAGGCGGCCTGCAGCGCGGTGCCCGCGAGGTTCAGCATCCCGTGGAACAGCCCGACGCGGCGGTCGGGCCCGTCGCTGACGGTCCAGTCGGTGACCCCGGTGGCGACCGTGGCCACGGCGGCCACGAGACCGGCCGCGCTCAGCGTGGCCGCGGGGTCCATCCGGCCCTCACCGGGCGGGACGTCCTTGCCCAGCACGTCGAGCACGACGGCCCCCGACCAGAAACCGATCGGCAGGTCGCTGAGCGCCGCGTGCAGCGAGTGGCCCGCCCAGCGGCCGCCGTGCATCAGCTCGACGACCACGTTGTCGCGGTGCCGGTCGTACAGCGGTTGTGTCACGGCGGACACGCGGTCGTGGAGGGTGTGTAGCCACGGCCAGCGCTCCACCGCGGTGAACATCTCCTGGTGCCAGGTGGTGAGCCGAGACGCGCCTCCGGACGTCGGGGCACCAAACGGCCGATCGGGACTCGACATCAAGGCTCCTGCTCCTCGTTGCGCCGTCGCAACGAGAAGCATGATCGCACCTGCGGCACCCCACCGGTGTCACGAAATGCGACAGCATTATCAGGGCTGGTCCCGCACGACGGGACGGGTTCGTAGGATCACCGGTGTGGACGCAGTCATCTGGCACAACCCGAGCTGTTCGAAGAGCCGAGGCGCACGGCAGCTCCTCGACGACAACGGTGTCGACGCGCGCGAGGTGCGCTATCTCGTCGACGCCCCGGACCGCGGCGCGCTGGAGGAGGTGCTGCGCAAGCTGGGCACGGACGACCCGGCGACGATCACCCGCACCTCGGAGCCGCGCTACCGCGAGCTGGGCCTCGCCGGGGCCGACCGCGACACGCTGCTCGACGCACTGGCGGCGAACCCGGTGCTGATCGAGCGGCCGATCGTGATCGTCGGCGACCGCGCGGTGCTGGCGCGCCCGCCCGAGCTGCTCCTCGAACTGCTCGACGGGTCCACCTGATGGTCGTCGACCCGTCCAACGCCGGCGCCGCGCAGGGGTGGGACGGGCCGACCGGCGACTTCTGGACCGACAACGCGGACCTGTTCGACGCGGGGGTGGCCCGCTACCTGCAGCCGTTCCTCGCCGCCGCGGGGATCGAGCCGGGGACGAAGGTGCTCGACGTCGGCTGCGGCGTCGGGCAGACCACCCGCGAGGCGGCCCGGCTGGCGAGCGCGGGCGGCGTGACCGGCGTCGACCTGTCCGCTCGGATGCTCGACCTGGCGCGGCGGCGGGCCGAGCGGGAGGGCCTGCACAACGTCCGGTTCGTCCAGGCCGACGCGCAGGTCGCCGACCTCGGCCGGTACGACCGCGTGATCAGCCGGACCGGGGTGATGTTCTTCGGAGACCCCGTCGCGGCATTCGCCAACCTCGCCCGTGCACTGCGGCCCGACGGGTGCATGGTGCTGTCGGTCTGGCAGCCGTTCGAGGAGAACGAGTGGCTCGGCTCGTTCCTCGCTGCGGTCGCCGTGGGCCGCGACCTCCCCCCGCCGCCGCCCGACCGTCCCGGCCCGTTCTCACTCGGCGACCCCGCCCGGGTGCGCGCCGTGCTCACCGCGGCGGGCTTCGGCGAACCGGCGCTCGTCGGGGTGCGGGAGCCGATGTTCTTCGGGCCCGACCTCGCGACGGCCGAGCGGATGGCGCTCGGCGTCGTCGGCGGCCTGCTCACCGACCTCGACGGCCCGGCCCGCGCCGAGGCCGGAGCCGCGTTGCGGGCGTCGCTGGAGGCCCACCTGGGTCCCGAGGGGGTCACCTACCGGTCGGCCATGTGGATCATCACGGCTCGGCGCGCAGGCTAGGTTCGGGCCGGCGCGGCCCGGGTAGCCGCTGACCAGGGGACACCGGAGAGGAGGACAGTCGCATGTCCGTGGCCGACGAACGCGCCGCGATGGTCGAGCGGCTGCGCGCAGGCGGCGTCACCGACCCCCGCGTACTGGCGGCCATGGGCGAGGTCCCGCGCGAACGGTTCGTCCCCGGGGAGGCGTCCGATCAGGCCTACCGGGACAGCCCCCTGGACATCGGCGCGGGCCAGACCATCTCCGCGCCCGCGATCGTGGCGCTCGGCGTCGCCGCGCTCGGGGCCGGGCCGGAGGCACACGTCCTGGAGATCGGCACCGGGTCGGGCTACGGCGCCGCGGTGCTCGCGCGGTGCTGCGGATCGGTCGTCACGGTGGAACGCCACCCCGAGCTCGCCGACCGTGCCCGGGACGCGCTGCTCGCGCTCGGCTACGACAACGTCGAGGTGCGCACCGGCGACGGCACCGCCGGGGCGCCCGACCGCGCCCCGTTCGACGCCGTCCTGGTCACCGCGATGGCCGACGAGCGGCCGCCGCAGCCGCTGCTCGACCAGCTCGCCCCGCACGGAACGCTGGTCTGCCCCGTCGGCAGGCACGGCCACGGTGACCTGGTCCGCTACCGCGGGGGACGGGCCGAGGAGCTGCTCCCGGTGGCGTTCGTGCCGCTGGTCGGTGAGTCCGGGGCCGATCAGCCCAGCTGAGGCCGGAGGTGCCCCGCGACGGCGGCGGCCAGCCCGACGGGTACCGCGTTGCCGATCTGGCGGGCGATCTCGGTCTTCGACCCACACCAGGCGAACGAGGCGGGGAACTCCTGCAGCAACGAGGCCTCGAGGTGGGTGATCACCCGGTTGACGCGGCGGTCGGCGCGCTCGGCGTCCCACTGGGGGTGCAGGTACTGACCCTTCTCGGGCTTGAAGAACTCGGTGCGGATCGTCAGCGACGGATGGTCCCAGCGCATCCTTCCCATCACATCGGTGGTGCCCGTGGCCTTCTCGCGCCAGCAGCGCGGTAGCAGGTCGTCGGGCAGGTCGAAGCGACCGCCCCCGGGCGGGACGCAGTCGTAGCGCAGCAGCGACATCTCCCGCGGTCGCCTCCCGAAGTGCAGGTGCAGCCCGGAGAACCGGCCCGGGACGGAGCGGCCGAAGAACTCGTCCCTGGTCACCGGCAGCTCGGTCGTGACGGGTCGTTCGGGGAGGGGGGCGATCGCGTCGCGCACGGTGCGCCACGGGTGGGCGCCCGGGGCCGGGTTCCGGGCGTGCGTGGGGGC